>JAKAZP010000099.1 GCA_021815905.1 Pseudomonadota bacterium
ATCGGCTCCGGGACCCTGACTCCCGAGATCGGGACGAAGTTCCAGACGGGACAGTATTTCGACTTCTACAACGTAGCGGACAGCTACCAACCGGCGTACCACCGCAGCTACGTCAATCTGACCTATGCTCCGAACGCGGGACGCTGGAGCGTGAATCTCTACGTGCGCAATCTCGAGAATTCCGTGGTCATCGCCGATGAATCCGAGGCGTTCACGCCCCCGATCACCCAGCCCGGCACCTACAACATCGATTTCCAGTCGCCGAGAACCTTCGGTGTGACGATCACGGACAGGTTCTGACCCGGGGTGCCGGGGCCGACGACACGCGGACGAGTCCGGCCGCTCCTGTGGGGCGCCGCGCTCTGCGCTCTCGGCGCCGGATCCGCTCATGGGCAGGCGCAGTCGGCCAGCGTGAACCGGCTCCTCGACCGCATGACTCTGCGGGAACGGATCCGCCTGGTCCATGGAGAGCGGGAAGCACCTGCGAGCGATCAGGGTCAGGCGGGCTATCTGGGCGGTGATCGCCGCCTCGGGATCAGCGGGATGCGGTTCGCGGATGGGCCACCGGGTGTTCTGACGCGGCACGGCGCGACCGCGCTGACCTGCACGATGGGGCTGGCTGCGACCTTCAGCCGCCACGATGCGTATCTGAATGGCGTGGTGATCGGGCGCGATGCCCGGGCCCTCGGCATCCAAGTTGCGCTGCAGCCCTTCCTGAACATCATGCGGGACCCCACGTGGGCTCGCGCCTACAACACCTACGGCGAAGATCCACTGTTGAGTGGAATCGTCGGCGCGGATCTCATCCGGGGAATACAGCGGCAGGGGGTGCTCGCCGTGGCGAAGCATTTCCTCGCCTACAACGGCGCGAACGATGTGCTGGTCGACGCCCAGGCGCTGCACCAGATCTACGCCGAGCCGTTCCGTTACGCCGTTCGCGCGGGCGTCGCCTCGATCATGTGCTCGTACAATGAGATCGGGGGCCGGTTCGCGTGCGATGATGCCGCCACGCTGCGGGACCTGCTGCGGCGGCGGTGGCATTTCCGCGGCTTCGTCGTTTCCGACTGGGGGGCGACGCACTCGGCATCGTTCATCGATGCCGGTCTCGATCTGGAGATGCCGGGCTCCGTGATACCGTATCTCCCCTGCTACTTCTGCGCGACCGTGCCGCCCCCGCAACCGATCCCCGCCGGCGGCGTGCCCTTCGCACCGTCACCGTTCCACATCCCGGAAGAGCCCGCCGCCCCGGCGTTCCAGGTGCCGCCGATGGCGCGTCCGCACGGAATGCTTGCCGCGATCCGGGGAGGCAGGGTGAGCGCCGCGCGGATCTCGGCCGCGGCCCGCCGGGTCGTCGCAGAGATGCAGCGATTCGGCCTCCTTGGTCGTGACCCATCGCGCCGACGGATTTCCTCGGTGCCGTTCGGCGCGGATTTGCCGGTCGTGGAGCGCACGGCCGAGGACGCCGCGGTGCTGCTGAGGAATGAGCGCCACATCCTGCCTCTGACAGCGGCCGACTTGCGGTCCATCGCGCTGATAGGCCCGGGCGCCGGCCAGACGATCGCCGTGGGGCAGTCAGGAGAGAGGGGTCTCGGCTTTCCGGGTCGCGATGTCAGCCCGCTGCAGGCCTTGCGCGGCTACGCCGGGAAGGGCCGCGGAGCGGACCTCACCTTTGCGGTCGCCGACGACATGACCGGCGCCCCGATCCCCGCGGTATTGCTGTCGCACGACGGCCACGCGGGGTTGCTCCGTACCGGCGTCGCGGGGCAAGCCGCCGAGATCGACCCGCAATTGGATTTCACGCTCCGGCGGCGCGACGCGCTGCCCCCCGGCAGCAGTTACCTCTGGCGGGGCTCGCTGCGCATCGAGCGCGCGGGGGACTACTGGATCTATCTGCAACTCCTCGGCTGTTCCGCAGAACTCGAGATCGACGGGAAGGTCCGCGCCAGGAGCTCCAACCTGCTGCTGCATGGCGATTTCCTTCAGGCCGCCCAGGACAACGTACTGCCGACGACGGACGATCTGGACGATGTCCGCGTGCCGGTGAAGCTCGCGGCCGGTCTGCATCGGATCACCGTGATCGAGCACGGCGACGGTTCGGGCAAGCCGGTGCAGATTCGCCTCGATTGGATGACACCGGCGGCGCGCGCGCGCGAGTTCGCAGCGGCGCTGGCCGCCGCGCGCCAGTCGAGGACGGTGATCGTGTTCGCCTGGGGCCGCGGGCGACCCGCCTATGCGTTGCCCGGGGATCAGGATCGATTGATCGCGGCGGTCGCGGCGATCAACCCGCGTACGATCGTCGTTCTCAACAGCAGCCAGCCCGCGGCGTTGCCCTGGCTGCATCGAGTGCGCGCCCTGCTCGAGATGTGGTATCCGGGGGACGGCGGAGGAGTCGCGACCGCGGAACTCCTGATGGGCAAGGTCGACCCCTCGGGACACCTGCCGTTCACGTGGGCGCGCCGACTGGATCAGTACGTCTCGCACGATCCGGCCCACCCCGAGCGCTCGTCGGCGGGAGCCAACGGAGTCACGCATTTCTCCGAGGGCATCTTCGTCGGGTACCGGTGGTTCGATCACCGGGGGATCACGCCACTGTTCCCCTTCGGGTACGGACTTTCCTACACGCGCTTCAGCTACCGGAACCTGCGCATCGCGCAGAGCCCGGGAGGAGGGCTCGGCGTGCGCTTCACGCTGACCAACGTCGGGCGGCGCGCCGGTGCGGCCGTGCCGCAGGTCTATCTGGGACCGCCGCCTCCGCAACCGGGTGATCCACAGTTCGCGGTAAGGGCGCTCGCCGGATTCTCCCGGATCTTCCTCGCCGCCGGTGCGAGCCGGCGCGTCACGATCCGAGTCCCGCGCCGGCAACTGCAGTACTGGTCCGCGGCCGGCCGGGGCTGGCGGTTGGCTCGCGGAACGCGAAGCGTCTTCGTCGCCGACTCGTCCCGGGACCCCCGGCTGCGGGGACGGGTCAGGCTGCCGTTGGTCGCCCAATGAAGAGGGCCAGGGCCCGTCTGTTGGCGGGCCCTCCTCTTGTGGCTGGGGGACTGGGATTGCTCGGCCCATCCCTGGGCCTCGCCGCCTGCGGCGGCCGCCAGGTGCGCACGCCTGGCGTCCAAAATCGCTCCCGGCGATTTTGTCGAACCTTCGGTTCTCATCCTAGTCCCCCGGATACGACGAGGCCCACTTGCGTGGGCCTCGTTGGTATTGGCTGGGGGACTAGGATTCGAACCTAGGTTAACGGAGTCAGAGTCCGCTGTCCTACCACTAGACGATCCCCCAGAAGACCGTAGCGGCCTGCGGGCCTCAGCGCTTGGAGTACTGGGGACCGCGCCGGGCCTTGCGGCGTCCGACCTTCTTGCGCTCCACCTCGCGGGCATCGCGGGTCACGAAACCCGCATCCCGCAACGGCTTGCGCAGCGTCTCGTCGTGTTCGATGAGGGCGCGCGTGATGCCGTGGCGAATGGCGCCGGCCTGGCCGGTGATCCCGCCGCCATCGACCCTGACGCTGATGTCGAAGCGGCTGCTCATCTGCAGCGCCTCGAGCGGCTGGCGCACGATCATTCGCCCGGTCTCACGGCCGAAGAACTGATCCAGGGGCCGGTCGTTGACGGTGATGGTGCCGTGGCCGGCGCGCAGATAGACCCGCGCGGTGGCGGTCTTGCGGCGGCCGGTGCCGTAATTCGACTGCTGAACTGCCATACCAAAAACCTCGCGATATTCCCCGTCGCGCTCGTCGTTGCGGCGCGCCGGGCCTTACTGGATCTCGAGCGCCCGAGGCTGCTGAGCCTGATGCGGGTGCTCCCCGCCGGCGAACACGTGCAGCTTCTTGAACATGCGCCGCCCGAGCGGGTTCTTCGGCAGCATGCCCTTCACGGCGAACTCGATGGCCCGCTCGGGATGCTCCCGCAGGAGCTTCTCGAGCGAGATCGACTTGATGCCGCCGATATGCCCGGTGTGGTGGTAATAGATCTTGTCGCTCAGCTTGCGGCCGGTGACGCGCACCTTGCCGGCATTGAGCACCACGATGTGATCGCCCATGTCGACATGGGGGCTGTAGTCGGCCTTGTGCTTGCCTTTGAGGCGATGGGCAATCTGGGTGGCGAGGCGCCCGAGCGTCTTGCCGGCCGCATCGACCACGAACCAGTCGCCGCGAACACTGCCGGAATTGGCGAAAACCGTCTTCATAAGAGCCTTGGACGGGGGCCAGCCCCCGCGCTAAATCCTCTGAACGGGACCCTCCTAAAGGGCCGGCAAGTCTACTGAAGGAGGCTCCGCATTGCAAAACGCCCGGGAGCCCCCGGGGGAAGGGGTGCCCGGGTCCGGCCCGCAGCGGCTTATAATGGCCCAAATGGACGCCGATGACCCGCTCGAGACCCTGATCACCGCGGCCGACCGCGCCTTGCGCGCTCTTCTGGCTCCTCACCGGGCCGCCCGGCCCCTGCCGCAGCCGCCCTCGTCGCGGACGGCCGGGCCGGGGCTTTCGCCGTACGAGGAGCGGCGTGCGGCCGCCCTCATGCGGGTGAATCACGCCGGGGAGATCTCGGCGCAGGCCCTTTATCACGGCCAGGCCCTGGTCGCCCGCTCGGACGCGACCCGCGAGCTGCTGCTCAAGGCCGCGCGCGAGGAAGCGGATCACCTCGCCTGGTGCGAGACGCGCCTCTGCGAGCTGCACGCCCGGCCGAGCCTGCTGAACCCGCTGTGGTATTTGGGCTCGCTCACCATCGGTGCGCTCGCCGCCCTCGCCGGGGACCGCGTGAGCCTCGGCTTCGTCGTCGAAACGGAGCGCCAGGTCGAGGGTCACCTGGATGACCACCTCGGTCGTCTGCCGCCCGCGGACCTGCGCAGCCGCGCCATCCTGGAGGCGATGCGCTCCGACGAGGCGGCACACGGAGCGACCGCCAGAGCGGCCGGAGGCGCGGAGTTGCCGACACCGGTGCGCGCGCTCATGCGCATGACGGCCCGTTGCATGACGAGCGCGGCCTACTGGGTTTGAAGCGCGCGTGCTTTGTCTCTGGTATTCGCCGCACCGCGTGGGGTACGCTTCGCCCTGTCGAGGCTCAAGTACAAGCAGTCCGCCGATCGACATTACAAACACAATCGGGGAGCCGGTATGGAAGAGAATGTCAAGCCGCTGAGCGACATTCCGGCAATCAATCGATTCCTGAGCTATTGCCGGATCCGCACGGTGCCGTCCAAGACGGTGGTCATCCACGCCGGCGATCTGCCGGACGTCCTCTACTACATCATCAGCGGCTCGGTCGAGGTGATGATCGAGGACGAGGAAGGGAACGAGATGGTGCTGGCCTATCTGAACCGGGGCCAGTTCTTCGGCGAGATGGGACTTTTCTTCAGCGACCAGCCCGCCCGCAGCGCGTGGGTCCGAACGCGCAACCAGTGCGAGCTGGCCGAGATGACCTACCCTCGATTCCGCCAGATCGCCGCCGAGAGCCCGGGCCTGATATTCGAGCTGGCGACGCAGCTGGCCACACGGCTCGACCGCACCAACCGCAAGCTCGGCGACCTGGCGTTCGTCGACGTCACCGGCCGCGTCGCTCACGCCATCAATAATCTGTGCGAGGAGCCCGACGCGATGACCCATCCGGAGGGCATGCAGATCAAGGTGAGCCGCCAGGAGCTGTCGCGGCTGGTCGGATGCTCGCGCGAGATGGCCGGACGGGTGCTCAAGGTGCTGGAGGATCAGGGCCTGCTGCGCGCGACCGGCAAGACGATCGTCGTCTTCAACGCGCGTCCCAAAATGAAGACTCGACCGGTGATCGTGCCGGCGAAACCGGTGGCGAAGGCGGCGGTCCCGATCGCTTCGGATGACGACGACGACGATGATGAGGACTGACCGCGGGCGAGCTCAGGCGCGTCCGATCTCCTCCCGCATGGCCTTGATGGTCGCGGCGTAGGTGCCGCTGCCGAAGATCGCCGACCCGGCCACGAACGTGTCCGCCCCGGCCCGGGCGATCTCCCTGATGTTGTCGACCTTGACGCCCCCGTCGATTTCCAGACGCACGTCCCGGCCGCTCGCCTGGATGCGCTGGCGCGCCTGCGCAAGCTTGCGCAGCGCCGCGGGAATGAACTTCTGGCCGCCGAAGCCGGGATTGACCGACATGATGAGCACGAGATCGAGCTTCTCGAGCGTGTAATCGAGGTAGTCGAGCGGCGTCGCGGGATTGAACACGAGCCCGGGTCGACAGCCCTGCTCGCGGATGTGCTCGATCGTACGGTCGACGTGCTCGGTCGCTTCGGGGTGAAAGGAGATGTAGCTCGCCCCGGCGGCGGCGAAGTCCGGCACGATGCGGTCGACCGGGCTGACCATCAGGTGCACGTCGATCGGCGCATCGATGTGCTTGCGCAGCGCCTCGCACACCATGGGGCCGATGGTGAGGTTGGGGACGTAATGATTGTCCATTACGTCGAAATGGATGAGGTCGGCGCCGGCCGCCAGCACCGCCTCGACCTCCTCGCCGAGGCGCGCGAAGTCGGCGGACAGGATGGAGGGCGCGATCCAGGGCGAGGGCATGATCACGAGTCTAGCGGCCCGTCGGCGCGGCGGCCAAGGTATCTTTCCCGGATCGTGACGGCCCCGGAAGCTGTCCTCCGGGCGATGCATCCGGGAGGCCGCCGGCAGACCTCGGGGCTACTGCGTCAGCCGCGCGAGAGCTTCGCGGTATTTCTCGCTGGTGCGGGCGATGATCTCGGGCGGCAGCCGCGGTCCGGGAGCCTGCTTGTTCCAGTCGAGCGTCTCGAGGTAGTCGCGCACGAACTGCTTGTCGAAGCTCGGCGGGCTCGTGCCGACGCGATACGTGTCGGCCGGCCAGAAGCGCGAGGAATCGGGCGTGAGCGCCTCATCGATCAGGGTGAGCGCGCCGTGCTCGTCCACCGCGAACTCGAACTTGGTGTCGGCGATGATGATGCCGCGCCCGCGCGCGTGGGCGCAGGCGAACCCGTAGAGGGCGAGCGCCGTGTCGCGCACGCGCGCCGCGAGCGAGGCGCCGATCAGCTGCTCGACCTGCGCGAACGAGATGTTCTCGTCGTGATGTCCGGCGGCGGCCTTGGTCGCCGGCGTGAACAGCGGCGCCGGCAGGCGCGCGGCGAGCTCGAGGCCGGGAGGCAGCGAAATGCCGCACAGGGCGCCGCTCTGCCGGTAATCGTTCCAGCCCGAGCCGATCAGGTACCCGCGCACGATCGCCTCGAGGGGCAGGGGCTGCAGGCGCCGCACGATCACCGCCCGGCCCTCGAGCGCCGCGCGCTCCCCGGGATCGGCGACGACACTCGCGAGCGCGCGGCCGGTCAGATGGTTCGGCACGATGTGGCGCGTGCGCTCGAACCAGAAATTCGAGATCTGGTTGAGCACCAGGCCCTTGCCCGGAATGGGATCGGGCATCACCACGTCGAATGCCGACAGCCGGTCGGTCGTCACGATCAGCAGCGCATCGGGTCCCGCGGAATAGATGTCGCGCACCTTGCCTTCGTGGAGCCGCTCGAGCCCGGAAATCGAAGTGCGGTAGACGGGTTGGATGTCCATGTGGCGCCTGCGCGGAAGCCGGTGATCGCGTCGGGCTTGCTACTATAGCAGCGCATGCAAACGCCGCACGCGCGGACGGGATTCGAGCGATGAGATACGCCGGCAAGGTCGTAGGCGGCATGCTCGGCATGCTGGCGCTCGGGCCGGTCGGCGCGGCGGTCGGGCTGCTGCTCGGGCACACCGTCGATGAGCGCTTCGGGGACGCGAGGCCGGCCTCCGGCGGCACGGAACGGATCGCGGCCATCGGCGAGCGTTTCTTCGCCGCGACCTTCCGCGTCATGGGTTACCTCGCGAAGTCCGACGGCCGCGTCTCGGAGCGGGAGATCTCGGCCGCGCGCGCCGTGATGTCGGAGCTGCGGCTCGCGCCCGAGCAGGTGCAGGCGGCGATCGAGCGCTTCACGGAGGGCAAGCGGCCGGACTTCGATCTGCCCGGCGAGCTCGACGCGCTGGCGCGGGCGTGCGCCGGGCGGCCGGATCTCAAGCGCGTGTTCGTCGAGATTCAGGTGCGCGCCGCCTTGGGCGGCAACAATCTCGAGGGACCGGTGCGCCCGCTCCTCAACCGGATCGCGGGGCGCCTCGGCGTCTCGCCCTTCGAGCTCGCTCACATCGAGGCGGTGCTGCGCATCCGGGGAGGCAGCTTCGGACGTGCCGCCGGGGGCGCATCGGTGCGCACCAGCGACGCGGAGAAGCTCGAGCAGGCGTACCGGGTGCTCGAGGTGACACCCGGCGACGGCGATGAGCAGGTGGTCAAGGCCTACCGG
>JAKAZP010000100.1 GCA_021815905.1 Pseudomonadota bacterium
GCGCGGCGCGCAAGTCAGGTCGAGGAGAACTGCGCCGCCGGCGACATGCCGCCGCTGTCGGAGCAGCAGATGAGCGTCGTGCGCTCCGTCTACGACCGCTACGTGCGGGCCCACGTCCACCCGCGCTGGTGAGCCCGGCGCCACGCCCCGATCCGATCCGGCCCCGTCGGGCCACGGGGTGACTCGGGAATGGAATCCCCTCTTCCGAGCGCCTGAGGCCCGATGAAGGCCCCGACGCCGCCCGGCGCCGCCCCCTCGGGGCGAGCCGGGCGACCCCGAGCCACGGCCCTGCCCCTTGCATGCGGGACGCAGCCGGCTACCATTCCGAGCCCGCGCTGCCTGAGCGCTCGAGGGGACCCCGTTGCGCGATCTGTCGCCTGCCGGTGCGCCGGAACGCGCCGCTGCATCCGCCCGCTCCGCGTGGTGGGTGCGGCTGCTGTCGCGCCTGCCCTTGGCCGTGCTCTACCGGCTCGCCGATCTCATCGGCTGGCTCGCGTTTCGGGTATTTCCCCATCGCGATGACGTGGTGCGGGAAAACCTCGGGCTCGCGTTTCCCGAGCTCGGGGCGGCGGAGATCGACGGCATCCGGCGACGCTACTACAGCGGCTTCGCCGACGTGCTGGTCGAGGTGATCAAGTCGGCCTCCATGGCCCCCGAGGAGCTCCGTCGCCGGGTGCGCATCGTGAACCTCGAGCCGATGCGCGCGCTGCTCTCCTCCGGGCAGTCGGTCCTGCTCGCCGGCGCGCACCAGTGCAACTGGGAGTGGATGCTGCTCGCACTCGGGCTCGAGCTCGGTTATCCCCTCGATGCCGCCTACAAGCCGCTGGTCGACAGCTGGGCCGAGCGAGAGATGAAGAAGGTGCGCAGCCGCTTCGGCAGCCGGCTCATCCCGGCGAAGGATCTGCTTCCCGACATCATCCGCCGCGGCAAGGTCGTGCGTGCCGTGGCCATGGTCGCCGATCAGGAGCCGATGACCAGTGAGCGCAAGCACTGGACGCGGTTCCTCAACCGCGATACCGCCTTCTACATGGGACCGGAGGAGATCGCGCGCGTCACCCGCTATCCGCTGTTCTTCGTCGGCATCCGGCGCGTGAGCCGGGGCCATTACGAGATGCGCCTGGAGCCGATCCTGCTGCCCGGCGAGTCACCCGAGGCCGGCGAGCCCACCGAGCGCTATGTCCGGCTGGTCGAGCGCCAGATCCGCGAGTCCCCGCCCGACTGGCCGTGGTCGCACAAGCGCTGGAAGCTGAAGAAGCCCCTGTACACGGGGCGACGGGCCTCAGGAGGCTGACGGCGGAGTATCGGCGCCGCGGCGCAGCTCGCGCGGCAGGCCGAAAGTCACGCGCTCCTCGCGGCCCGCGACCTCGCGCGGCAGCTCCGCGCCCCACTCGCGCAGCTTCTCGAGCACGCGCTGCACCAGGATCTCCGGGGCCGAGGCGCCCGCGGTGACCCCGATCGAGCGCTTGCCTTCGAACCACTCGCTCCTCAGGTCCTCCGGGCCGTCGACCAGGTAACCCGGAATCCCCGCGCGCTCCGCGAGCTCCCGCAGACGGTTGGAGTTCGAGCTCGAGCGCGAGCCGACGACCACGAGCAGGTCGCAGTCGGTCAGCAGCTTCTTCACCGCGTCCTGGCGGTTCTGCGTCGCGTAGCAGATGTCCTCCTTGCGCGGCGTCGCGAGCTGCGGGAAGCGCTGGCGCAGCGCGCCGACGATCTCCGCGGTGTCATCGACCGAGAGCGTGGTCTGGGTCACGAATGCGAGATTGGCGGGATCGCGAACCTCGAGCGCCGCGACCTCCTTCGCGCTGCCGACCAGATACATGCGTCCGCCCGAGGAGGCATCGAAGCGGCCCATGGTGCCCTCCACCTCCGGATGGCCCGCGTGTCCGATCAGGATCACCTCGCGGCCGTCGCGCGCGTAGTGCTGCACCTCCATGTGCACCTTGGTGACGAGCGGGCAGGTCGCATCGAATACCGTGAGCCCGCGCTCCCTCGCCTCGTCCTCGACGGCGTGCGAGACGCCGTGGGCGGAGAAGATCACGGTCGCGCCGCCGGGGACCTCGGCGAGCTCCTCGACGAAGACCGCGCCGAGGCCGCGCAGCCGATCGACCACGTGACGGTTGTGCACCACCTCGTGGCGCACGTAGATCGGGGCGCCGAAGAGCGCGATCGCGCGCTCGACGATGTCGATGGCGCGGTCGACGCCCGCGCAGAACCCACGGGGATTGGCCAGGAGCACTTGCATCAGACGCCCTCCTTCTTGGGGCCGCGCCCCTCGCGCAGCGCATCGATCAGGAGCAGCACCGCTCCCACCGTGATCGCGGAATCCGCGACGTTGAATGCCGGAAAGTAGGCGCCATGCCAGTGCGCGCTCACGAAATCGACCACGTGCCCGATGCGCAGCCGGTCGATGAGATTGCCGAGCGCGCCCCCGAGGATCAGCGTGAGGCTCAGGCACAGCAGCGCATTGCGCCGCGCGCCGAGGCGCTTCAGCCAGAACCCGATCGCCGCCGCGACCGCGAGCGCGAGCCCCGCGAACAGCCACTTCTGCCAGCCCGATGCGCCCGCGAGAAAGCTGAAGGCCGCGCCCCGGTTGTAGGTGAGAGTGAGGTTGAGGACCGGCAGCAGCCGCACCGTGCCGTAAAGGGGAATGTGACCGACGACCCAGAACTTGACGAGCTGATCGAGCGCGATCACCACGGCGCTCACGGGCAGCCAGCGCCAGCCGCTCGGCTCGCGCGCCTCGGCCGCGCTCGGGGCGGGGCCGGCGTCCTGCTCGTTCGCGGTGCTCATACGAACTGCCTCCTCTCGCCCGGCCCCTCGATGTTGCTCACGCAGCGCGCGCAGAGCTCCGGGTGGCGGGCATCCGAGCCGACCTCGGGACGGCGCTGCCAGCAGCGCACGCACTTCGGATCCCCGGTCGGCTTCACGGCGATCCAGACTCCCGCGCGTCCGGTGTTCGTGGCGGGCACCGCGCTCGAAGGCGGCACGCCCTCGATCCGGTGCACGCGGGCGTGGGAGGTGATGAGGAAGAAGCGCAGCTCATCGGCGAGCGCGCTGAAGCGCGCGTACTCGTCCGGCGCGCAGTAGACATCCACCTCCGCATCGAGTGGCGCGCCGATGTCGCCCGCATCGCGCAGCTTCTCGAGCTCGCGGGTGACGTCGGTGCGCAGCTCGAGCAGCGCCGGCCAGTCGAAGTCCTTCAGGGACACCTCCGGAACGGGATGCCAGGTCTCGAGGAACACCGACTCCGAGCGCTTGCCGGGCAGGAAGTTCCAGATCTCCTCGGCGGTGAACGACAGCACCGGCGCGAGCCAGCGCACCATGCTCTCGGCGATGTGATACATGGCGGTCTGCGCCGAGCGGCGCGCGGGCCCCTCGGCCGGGGTCGTGTACATGCGGTCCTTCAGCACATCGAGATAGAAGCCGCCCAGGTCCACGATGCAGAAGTTGTGCACCTTCTGGTAGATCACGTGGAAGGTGTAGCGCCGGTAGGCCTCGAGGATCTCCGCCTGCAGCGCCGCCGTGCGCGCGAGCGCCCAGCGGTCGATGGCGAGGAGTTCCCCGGGCCGCATCAGGTGATGCGCGGGATCGAAGCCGTGGAGGTTCCCGAGGAGGTAGCGCACGGTATTGCGCATGCGCCGGTAGGAGTCGGCCATGCGCTTCAAGATCTCATCCGACACGCTCATCTCGTTGGCGTAGTCGGTCGCCGACACCCAGAGCCTGAGCACGTCCGCCCCGAGCGTATTCATCACCTTCTGAGGCGCGACCACGTTGCCCAGGGACTTCGACTGCTTGCGTCCCTTCTCATCGACCGTGAAGCCGTGAGTGAGCACCGCGCGATAGGGCGCGCGCTCGTAGAGCGCCTCGGACATGAGCAGGGAGCTGTGAAACCAGCCCCGATGCTGATCCGAGCCCTCCAGATAGAGGTCGACCGGAGCGGCGATCTCCGGCCGCTCGGCGCCGACGCACTCGAACGACAGCCCCGAATCGGCCCAGACGTCCATGACGTCGTTGACCTTCTCGTAACGGTCGGCCTCGGCTCCGAGCAGCTCCGCCGGATCGAGCGCGAACCAGGCGTCGATGCCGCCGCTCTCCACCCGCGCCGCCACCTGCTCGATGAGCTCCTGGGTGCGCGGGTGCAGCTCGCCGGTCCCGCAGTGCACGAACAGCGGAATCGGCACACCCCAGGTCCGCTGGCGCGAGATGCACCAGTCGGGCCGGTTCTCGATCATGCCCGTGATCCGCTGCTCGCCCCACTCGGGGGTCCACTGGACCTTGCGGATGTCGCGCAGCGCGTGCGCCCGCAGGTCCTTGCGGTCCATGCTGATGAACCACTGCGGCGTCGCGCGGAAGATGACCGGTGTCTTGTGCCGCCAGCAGTGCGGATAGCTGTGCACGAACGGCTCGTGGTGCAGCAGGCGTCCCCGCTCCCGCAGCGCTTGCACCAGCACCTTGTTGGCCTCCTCGACCTTCAGGCCCGCGACGAGCGGCGTGTCGGGCAGAAAGCGGCCGTCGTTGCCCACCGGGTTGGTGACCGGGAGCCCGTAACGCTGGCCGACCACGAAGTCCTCGTGACCATGTCCGGGCGCGGTGTGCACGGCGCCCGTGCCGGCATCGAGCGTCACGTGCTCCCCGAGGATGATCGGGACCTCGCGCTCCTGCAGCGGATGCTCGAGCTGCAGACCCTCGAGCGCACGCCCCGGGGCATCGGCGATCACGGCCTGCAGCGCCATGCCGTAGCGCCGGAGACAGGATTCGAGGAGCTCGGCGGCGAGGATCAACCGGTGCCGCTCGCCGGCGCGCTCCGCCTCGATGAGCACGTAGACGAATTCCGCGCGCAGCGCGACCGCCTGGTTCGCCGGCAGCGTCCAAGGGGTCGTCGTCCAGATGACCACGTCGACCGGGTTGCCGCCGAGCCGGCCGGCGCCCAACGCGAGCCGGCGCTCGAGATCGGCGTTGTCGGCGATGCGGAACGCCACATCGACCGCAGGCGAGGTGCGCTCCTCGTACTCGACTTCCGCCTCGGCGAGCGCCGAGCGGCAATCGAGGCACCAGTGCACGGGCTTCACGCCCTTGTAGAGGTGCCCGTTGCCGATGATCCGGCCGAAGGCGCGCATCTGCTGCGCCTCGTAGCGGGGCGCCATCGTGAGGTACGGATGCGCCCAGTCGCCGAACACTCCGAGGCGCTTGAAGTCCGCGCGCTGCAGCTCCACCTGCTCGGCCGCGTACGCACGGCAGGCGGCGCGGAACGCCGCCGCATCGAGCGTGCGCCCGGGGCGGCCGTGCTTCTTCTCCACCTGCAGCTCGATCGGCAGCCCGTGGCAATCCCAGCCGGGAATGTAGGGCGCATCGAAGCCATCGAGCGAGCGCGACTTGACGATGATGTCCTTCAGGATCTTGTTGAGGGCGTGTCCGATGTGGATGGAGCCGTTGGCATACGGCGGCCCGTCGTGCAGCACGAAGCGCGGCCGACCGCGGGCGAGCGCGCGCTGCTTGAGGTAGATGCCGCGCTCTTCCCAGGCGGCGAGCATCGCGGGCTCGCGCTGCGCGAGGTCCGCCTTCATCGGAAAGCGAGTCTCCGGCAGATTGATGGTGCTCTTGTAATCAGCCATGTGCTTATCGGTCACTCTGTCCGCTCATGCGTTCAATAGGCTCCGCGCCTGCGCCGCGTCCCGGTGCATCTGCTCGACCAGCGCCTCGAGGCTCGGGAAACACTCCTCCTCGCGCAGCTTCGCCACGAACTCGACCTCGATCTCCCGCCCGTAAAGATCGGCGCTGAAGTCGAACACGTGCGCCTCGAGGAGCGTGTGCTCGCCATCGACGGTGGGCCGGCGGCCGAGACTCGCAACGCCCGGGAGCGCCGCGCCCGCCGCCCCGTGCACACGCACCGCGAAAATGCCTTCGATCGGGGGACGGCGCCGCTCGATGCGCAGGTTCGCGGTCGGAAAACCGAGATCGCGTCCGAGACGATTGCCGTGCACCACCCGTCCCCTCATGGAGTACGGGCGCCCGAGCCAGCGCTGCACGCGCGCGAAGTCGCCGCGGGCAAGATCGGCGCGCACCGCGCTGCTGCTCACGCGCTCGCCCTCGAGGGTGATCGCCGGCACCACCTCGACCTCGAAGCCGAACCGCCGTCCCGCCTCGCACAGCAGCGGCGCGTTGGCCGCACCGTTGCGGCCGAAGCGGAAATCATGGCCGATCACGACCGCCCGCGCGCACAGCTCCGTGCCGAGCACCTGCGCGAACTGCTCGCCGGTCAGGTTGCGCAGCGGCTCCCCGAAGCGCAGGAGCCACAGGTACTCGAGCCCGAAGCGCTCGAGGATCCGCCAGCGCTCCCGGAACGACGTCAGCCGGGCGGGCATGTGGCCCTCGCGCAGCAGGTACTCGCGCGGCATCGGCTCGAAGGTGAGCATCATGCGCGGCCGCGCGTGCCTTGTCCCGCGCTCGGTGAGGCTCCCCAAGAGTGCCTGATGACCGAGATGAATACCGTCGAAAGTCCCGATCGTGACCACGCAGCCCCGATGGCGATCGCTTAAGCCACTCAGTCCGCGGATGAGCTCCATGGGCCGTCTAAGTCGCTGATGTCAAAAGGTTAAAGGATACAGGATCGGAGCCCCGCCTGTGGCCGTTCGCACTCGGCGACGCCTCATCCTTATGTGAAAGGGCCCCCCCGCAGCCGGCCACGGCTGCCGTCGAGCTGGATCGACTCCGGCGCCACATGGAGACACCCACCCGGTTGGGAGTACAAAAACGATGATCTGCGGCCTTTTGGGCCCTGGGACTATTTGCCTGTACACATGTCCGCTGTCTCCACAACCGCCGTCGTTCCCTTGGTTGCCGATCCGCACGGCACCATTCGCATTGTGGGTACCCGAGTAACCCCGGACTCGCTCGTGACCGCGTTCCAGGGTGGAGCGACCGCAGAGGAAATCGCGCAGAGGTTTCCGACCGTTCCGCTGGCGGATGTGTACCAGATCATTGCGCACTACCTGCATCATACCGCCGAAGTGAACGCCTATCTGGCGCAGGGTCGTGCCGAAGCCGCGAAACTGCAGCAGGAGGTCGAGCGGCAGTTCAATCCGGTCGGCATCCGCGCTCGTCTACTTGCTCGCAGAAACGGCACGCAATAGCCGATGATCCGGCTGCTCGCGGACGAGAATTTCGACCAAGATTTGGCGCGAGGCATCCTGCGCCGCCGGCCGGGATTCGATGTGGTCCGCGCGAAAGACGTAGGCTTAATGGAAGCCGTCGAGACCCGGCCGTACTCGTATGGGCCGCCCGAGAGCAGCGCATCGTAATCAGTCATGACGCCAAAACCATGATTGGTTTCGCTCGCGAGCGGATCAGTCGCGGTGAGCCCATGGCTGGCCTCTTCGTCGTGCACCTGGTGGGCATGGTGCCATCAAAAGTCATCGACGATCCGCTGCTATTGGATGACTGTAGCGAACCCGGCGAATGGGCGAGCCAGATTGCAGCTCGCCTTCGGGCTGCGAGCCCGGGAAGCGATGCAGCTTCGCCCGCACAATGCCGACCAGGGGATCTATCTCAGCGTCACTCACGGCACCAAGGGCGGGCGGGATCGGGTGGAGCCGATCCGCTTGCCGGAACAACGTGCGCTGTTCGATCGGGCGAAGACCTTCTGTGCGATGCGATCCTCGAGCAGCAGGGATCCGCAGCGCAAGCTCGCTCAGTAGAAGAATCACTAACACCAGGCAGTGCGCTCCTGCGGCATCACGCGCAACGATGGCATCACGAGCCACGGATTGCGGCATCAATATGCCAACGAGCGCTATCGAGGCCTGACGGGGTCTGATTCGCCGGTCCGCGGCGGCGCACCCGTGGATCGCGATACGGACCGAGCCGCCCGGCAGGTCGTAGCCGAAGAGCTGGGACACTGCCGAGAGGCTGTCACAACTCATTACCTCGGGCGGTGAGTTGGGGGCGGGGCCACACGGAAGCGTCCGGTGGTGGCGACGCGTAAACTGTCGGGCTGCCGGCGAATCGGAAGGGCAATCGCGCGGATCGGGCCGTGACGCATCCTGGCCAGAAGGCCGGCAGGTGCCGGCCGCCCACCGCCGCGTCCTGCGGCCTCGCTTCGCCCGGCAGGCCCGGATATCGGCGTGTTGCCCGTGTCAAGAGCGTGCCACCTGTACCGGCCTCACCCACTCGGGCTACCGCAGCGATCAGTCCGTCCCCTTGCTTTGACCGCCACGTGCCCCGGCGAGCAGCTTCGCCAACTCGGCAGTGTCTATCGGCTTGACCAGGAAAGCATCGAA
>JAKAZP010000101.1 GCA_021815905.1 Pseudomonadota bacterium
CGCGCACGGCGTGGTGCGCCCGTCAGCGACCGCTCTTCAGGTAGTGCTGGGCCCGATCGCGGATCGGATCGCCGGAGAGATCCGCCATGCTCTGGCGGGCGGGATGCGCGATGAGTCGTCGGCTCCGCCGGCGGCGATCGAGCCGATGACGGCAGCGGCACCGGCGAGGGGTGCGCCCGAGGCGGGCGAGGCGCCGCCGCCGCTTCCTCAGGCGCAGTTGAGCGGTTTGCTCGCGGCGCTCGGTGGCCGAGCGAACGTGCGCGCCCTGACCCCGGCGGACTCCCGGCTGCGCATCGCGGTGGCTGACACCTCGAGGATCGACGGCGCGGCGATTCGCGCGCTCGGGCTGCGGGGCGTCGCAATCGCGGCCTCGGATTGCGTGCATGTCATCGTCGGGCCCGGAGCGAGCTCAGTCTGCTCCGCGCTCAGGCAGCTGCTGACTCCCTGAGACCCGCATTTCGAGCCCGCCGCGTTCGCTCCGGCCCCCCTCACCGCGCCCGCGCCAGCAGATGCTCGTGACGGCGCAGCCCATCGAACAGCGCCGCGACATCGTCAGCGTCGTTGTAGAAGTGCGCCGCCACACGCAGGTTGCCGTCGCGGCAGGACGTGACGATGTGTTCGCTCGCGAGCGCCGCGACCAGGGCCGGCGCATCGATCGCCCGCAGGGCGATCATCGCGCCGTGCGGCTCCGGGGCGGCGAGCCGGTAGCCGGCATTCCGGGCGCGGGACTTGATCTCATCCGTGAGCGAGCTAATGCGCTCCTCGATCGCCGCGAGCCCCGCCTCCTCGATGAGCGCGAGGCCCGCGCAGGCGACGTGGGTGGAGGGGACCGACGGAGTACCCGACTCGAAGCGCCGCGCCGTGCCCGCCGGACGGTTGGCGGTGACGTCCATCGCGGCGATGTCCGCCTGGGCGAGCCATCCCGTCGCCGTCGGCACGAGCTGCTCGATCAGCGTCGCGGCGACGTAGGCGAAGCCGATGCCGGAGGTCCCGAGGAGGTACTTCACCATGCCTCCCACCACGAAGTCCGCGCCCTGTTCCTTCGCGCTCTCGCGCATCGTGCCGATCGCCTGATAATCGTCGACCAGCAGCAGCGCGCCGTTGCGATGCGCGATGTCGGCGAGCTCCCCGATGGGCAGGCGCGCGCCGTTGCGGTAGCAGACGCTCGAGGTGGCGATGAGGAGGGTGCGCCCGTCGACTTCGGCGGCCACGCGCCCGGCCGACATGCCGCCGTCGTCCGAGGGGATCTGCACGATCTCGGCACCCCGGGCGGCCTGGGCGTGCCAGATCTGCGCATGCGTCGGGAATTCGAGGTCGGTGATGACGACGCGGTTGCGGCCGCCCCGGAACGCGAGCGCGCTCGCGATCGCATTGAGCGCGGCCGAGGCCGAGGCAGTGACGGCGACCTCATCGACGTCGGCCGCCAGCAGGGCCGCCAGCCGCCCTCGGAGGGCCTCGTGCTGCGCCATCCAGGCTTCCCAGTCGCTTCCGAGCTCGCAGCGCGTGCGCGCGTACCGGGCGAGGGCCTCGGCCGCCGACTCGGCGAGCGCTCCGCAGGAGCAGCTGTTGAGATAGATCTTCCGCGCGAGGATCGGGAAGCGGGCGCGCAGGCTCCGCCAGCGATCCGCGCCGCCGCGGGCGTGCGGCTCCCCGGGCGATAGGCTGGACAAGGGTGACTCCGGCTCGAGGCTCACGGCCCGCCAAGTTAGCGAGAAACCCCCTCCGGGTCCACCCACCCACTCCCTGGCCCGCGCGGCAGCGGCCTTGCGCGCGTGTGACACCGGCGAGGGTACCCTGCTAAATTGGCGGCCGGCGCCCGCGCGCATCGCGGAGGAGGCGAAGATGGGTCGTCCGGCCTCGAAGCTGCCGGAAACCGGGATCACGCTCGATGCGAAGCTCATCTGAGGAGAAATTGCCATGACCAACAAAGCGAGGAAGACAGCGACTCTGGAGACTCCATCGGGCCTTCCGCCCGAAGCGGTGCGCGATATCCCGCCGGCGCTCACCGCGCTGCTCGCGGACGTGTTCGCGTTGTACCTGAAGACGAAGAACTTCCACTGGCACATGTCCGGTCCGCACTTCCGCGACTATCACCTGCTGCTCGATGAGCAGGCGACCCAGATCTTCGACATCGCCGACACCATCGCCGAGCGCGCGCGCAAGGTCGGCGGCACGACCTTGAAGTCGATCGGGCACGTCGCGAAGCTCCAGCGCCTGCGCGACAACGACGCCGAGTTCGTCACCCCGCGGGACATGCTCGCGGAGCTGCGCGAGGACAACAAACAACTCACCGCCTCCCTGCGCGAGCTGCACGAGCTCTGCGACGAGCACGGCGATGTCGCGACCGCGAGTCTCATCGAGGTCTGGATCGACGAGGCGGAGCGGCGCGTGTGGTTCCTGTTCGAGGCGACGCGCCGGGCGGAATAGCGCGCAGGCCGACCGGCGCTCGCCGCAATGGTCATTCGCGCCGCGCCCGCGACCGGCGATCCGACGGGCTCGCCCGGGTCCGCGGCGCCGTACCTGCTCGCCTCCCACGTGCACGCGTGTGTCGCCGGACGGCACGTGGTGCTCATGGATCTGGAGCGCGACAAATATGTGGCCGTGGAACCGGCTCATCGACTCGCCCACTGGGTGAGGGGCTGGCCCGTCGCCGCCCTCCCCGGTGACGCCACGGCGGCCGAGGGGCGGGCGCCGATCGAGTGCGGCCCCGCCGCCGGGGCGATCCCGGCGCAGGATGGCGGCGCGCGCGCGCTGCTGCGGGAAATGGTGGCTCACGGCATGCTGGTCACCGACCCCGAACGGGGCCGCCCCGCGACCCCGATCGCCACAGTCCGGCCCGTGCGCACGCTCATCGAGTTCGATCTCGACGAGCCCCCTCGGGCGAGCGCCAGTCAGTTCGGGCGCTTCGCCCGCGCCTGGATGAAGGCTCGTGTCGCGCTCTCGTTGCGACCCATTCAGTCGACCATCGAGGCCGTACGGGGGAGCCGCGGCCGGCTGCGCCGCGCGCCGGCCCCGGATCTCGCCGCGACGCGCGCGCTGGTGATGGCGTGTACCCGGCTGCGGCCGCTCTTTTACACCTTGCGCGACGCCTGCGTGCTCGACTCCCTGACGATGCTCCACTTTCTTGCTTCCTACGGCGCTCATCCCGAGTGGGTGTTTGGTGTCAAGACCGAGCCGTTCGACGCCCACTGCTGGCTGCAGCAGGGTGAGCTGCTGCTCAACGACCTTCCCGAGCGCGTGCGTCGGTACTCTCCCATTCTCCTCGTGTAGGGCGCATGTTCCGCTACGTCGCGTTTCTGTGGAACGATCGCGATCCCGGGCGGCGCGAGGCCGCGCGCGCCCTGCTCGAGCGTCACGGCAGTGGAAGCGCCGAATGGCGCAAGGTGTTCGGCGGCCGCGGTATCGAGGTGCGCTGCTCCGGGGAGCGCGCGGGATCGAGCGCGGCGTATCGGCTCGCCGATGGCGGGGGGGTGGTGCTCGGGAAGCTGTTCGCACGCTCCGAGGCGGGCTCGAGCCCCGCGCCGTCGGCCCTCGGGGAATGGAGCACCCGCTTGATCCTCGACACCGACGGGCGTCACCTCATCGAGGAATTCTGGGGGCGTTACGTGGCGTTCCTGCACGACGCCGACGCCGCGGTGAGTCGGGTGCTGCGCGATCCCTCGGCGGGACTGCCGTGCTACCTGCTGCGCGCACGCGGCGTCGACATCTACTTTTCCTGGATCGAGGACGTGCTCGAGCTCGCGGACGCCCCCCTCCAGGTCAATTGGCCCTATCTCATCGCCGGCCTTTGCTTCCCGCGGGAGCACTGTCGCGGCACCGCGCTCCTCGAGGTGAGTCAGGTGCTTGCCGGGGAGTGCATCGAGGCTCGCGCCGGGGAATCCAGGCGCTCTTTCTACTGGGATCCGCTCGCGATCGCCCATGCCGACGCGCTGGAGGATCCGCGCGAGGCGGCCGGCGCGCTCGCACGCTGTGTGCGCGAGGTCGTGCAGGCGTGGGCCGGCAGTTACGAGACGATCCTGTTGTCGCTCTCCGGGGGCCTCGACTCCTCCATCGTGCTCGCCTGCCTCGCCGAGATGGGTTCGGGACCGCGGGTCGTCTGCTTCCATCATTTCCCCCTCGGCGCCGACCTCGATGAGCGCGGCCATGCCCGACTCGCCGCCGAGCGCACCTCCTTCGAGCTCATCGAGCGGCCGGGAGTTGGATCGCTCGAGCTGCGGCCGCTGCTTTCGATGCACCGCATGCCCGAGCTCACCCACTACCCCTGTTTTCTCGAGCACAGCCGGCCCGCGGCCAAGCTCGCCGCCGAGCGCGCCGCGGAGGCGATCTTCGTCGGCCACGGGGGCGATCGACTCTTTTATCAGGAGCGGGCCGAGTGGGCGCTCGGGGACTTCCTCAGCCGCCGCGGACTGCGGCCCGGCGCATGGAGCGTCGCGCTCGGCTCGGCCCGGATGGATCAGATCTCTCTGTGGCGGGTGCTGCGCCGGGCGGCGTCGGCCTGTCTCGGCCAACGCCACTGGAGAGCGCTCGAGGAGGCCGGGCGGCTGCGGCCGCTGCTCGTGCCCGAGGCGCTCGTCCAGGCTCGCCGCGCCGCGGACGTCCTGCATCCGCTCTTGCGCCACGCGCGCGGCACCCCGAGCGGCAAGCTCTGGCACGCCCATCGGATCACGATGCCCTTCGACTTCTACGATCCGATCGGTGCGCCGGGGGATGCCGAGCGGGTCGCGCCGCTTTGCTCGCAGCCGCTGATGGAGCTCGCCTTGCGCATCCCGACGTATGTGCTGACGAGCGGCGGTTGGGACCGAGCCATCGCGCGCAGGGCGTTCTACCGGGAGCTGCCGCCGGAGATCCGCAATCGCAGCAACAAGGGGGGAATGGAGGAGCATCTGCGTCTCACGCTCGAGCACAACCGCGCATTCCTGCGCGAGTTGCTGTTGGACGGAGAGCTCGTGCGGCAGCGGATCATCGAGCGGGCGAAGCTCGCAGAGATTCTCTCGGGCAGGGCGACACGCGTCGGCGCCGGTGCCTCCGAGCTGCTCGAGTACGCCGGCACCGAAGCCTGGCTCCGGTGCTGGCACGGGCGGATGCGGCGGGCGGCGGCGTAGGGCGCGGAGCGCGGTTCCGCGAGCGCGGTGCGCTCGCGGTCCGGGCGCGCGGGAACGCGTCTTCGAAGTCTCGGCAGCGCTCGAGCCGCCGTGGCAGACTTCAAGCACAAGCGGCAGGGACCACGGGCGGCAGAATGCAAGCGGGCGGGCGCGACGGTCGAAGGGAGGCGATTCGCGGCTGCCCGCGCCGTCCCCGGGGACGCCGGTGCGCGAGCCTGCTCGCGACCGCCGCGCTCCTGTCGGGACCGCCGGCGCTCGCCGACGGGCCGACCGCGCGCTTCGATCTGCCGGCCGAGCCCTTCCCCCAGGCCGTCATCGACTTCTACCGGCAGTGCGGCGTCCAGGCGATCTATGCCGCGACGCCGCGAGTCGAGCGCCTGCGGACGCACGCGGTCGAGGGAGTGCTCGAGAGCTCCGTCGCGCTCGAGCGCATGCTCGAGGGTACCGGCCTCACGTTCGTGTTCGATACCCCCCGCTCCGTGCTCATCCGCCCCGGCGCGGGTCCGGTACGCCGGCCTCCGGCGGCCGCCGGCCGCGAGAGCGGTCCCCCGCTTGCCGCGGCCGCGCCGAGCTCCGGTGAGGCTCGACTGCGGGAGGTCGACGTCACGGGCAGTCTCATTCCGGGAGTGCAGCAGGCGATCGCGCCTCTGGTGTACGTGAAGCCTCGACAGCTCGCGGAGGCGAGCTATGCGACCGTGCAGGATACGCTCTATCAGCTTCCGTTCGTCTCCCTCAACGGCCCGCGCGAAGACCTCACCGTCGACAACAACGGCCAATACGGCGCCGGCATCGATCTGCGCGGCCTCGGCGTCGGAGCGACGCTGGTGTTGGTGAACGGACACCGGCAACCGCTCTCGGGGCTGACCGGCGGATTCGTGGATGTGTCGACCATCCCCTGGAGCGCGGTGCGTCGCATCGAGGTGCTGCCCGATGGCGCCTCGGCCCTGTACGGTTCGGATGCGATCGCGGGCGTCGTCAACATCATCATGCGCGATCACTTCCAGGGAGCGGAGACCCGGGCGCGCTACGGCATGGCGGAAGGCGGCCGCCGCGAAACCATGGTCTCGCAGGTCCTCGGCACGCGCTGGGCGGGCGGCCAGGCGATGCTCGCGTATCAGTTCTCCGACGACACGCCGCTCGCCGCGGCCGAGCGGGCCTATGCCGCGAACGCGGACAAGATCCCCTTCGGGGGCGCCAACTACGACAGTTACTACAGCAATCCCGGCAACATCCTCGATCCGGCGACGTTGCAGCCGGCGTACGGCATTCCGCCGGGACAGAACGGCACGGGGCTCTCGCCGGCGAAGCTGTCATCGCACGTCAACCTGCAGAATCAGTTCGCGGGCTATCAGCTGTTTCCGCAAGAGCGGGCGCATGAGCTGTATGCCTCCGTCTCGGAGCGCCCGGGCGCCGCCGTCGAGCTGTTCGCGCAGGGACGATTCGCGCACCGCGACACTCTGAGCCGCTACCTTCCCGATCAGCGGGTGCTGGCGGTGCCCCCGAGCAACCCGTACTACGTCAATCCGTTTCCCGGGATGCCCTACACGCTCGTCGCCTACAGCTTCGCGAAGGATCTGGGGCCCGTCATCTTCGCGTCGTCGACCCAGGTCTATTGGGGCACGCTCGGCGCGAGATTCGGTCTCGGGAGCTCGTGGCGGGCGACGCTGAGCGAGTCCTACGGCAGGCAGGCGCTCGGCACGGACGAGTATCGCACGGCGAACCAGGCGGCACTGCCCGGGGCGCTGGCCGATCCCAACCCGGCGACCGCGTTGAATCCGTTCGGGGACGGCCCCTACACCCCTGCGGCGACGCTCGCGGCCATCTCGGGCAATTTCCCGATGCATTCCACGACCGGTCTCGAGTCGACACGCCTGCTCGCCGACGGATCGCTCTTCGCCCTGCCGGGCGGTGAAGCCAAGCTCGCCGTCGGGGTCGAGCGGCGCGCGGAGAGTCTCGCTCACGATGTCGGCGATCTGCGGAATCCCGCGGCGCCCATCGTGAGGCAGACCTACGGCCGGCACATCTTCTCGGCGTTTTCGCAGCTCGACCTGCCGCTCATCGGCAGTCCCTGGCAGTCGGCGCAGGTGCCGCGGCTCGAGTTGAGTCTGGCAGGCCGCTACGAGCATTACAGCGACTTCGGCGATACCTTCAACCCGACCGTGCGCGTCGGCTGGCTGCAGTCCCGCGCGGTCAAGCTGCGCGCAAGCTGGGGACGTTCGTTCCGGGCGCCGACGCTCGACGATCTGTACGACACCTCGCAGAACGCGACCGCCCTGGTGGTGCTGCCCGATCCGGCATCGACCACGGGCCGTTCCCTGGTGCTGGTTCAGCAGGGCTCGAACCCCGATCTCAAGCAGGAGACGGCCAACACCTGGACCGCGGGGGTCGATCTCGCGCCCGCTCTTCTGCGAGGCGCCACGGTCTCGCTGACTTATTACTCCATCGACTACCGCAACCGGATCGAGCAGCCGGCCGCGGGTCAGCCGTTCGCCGTGCTGCAGCAGCAAAGCGAGTGGCAGGCGGTGATAGAGCGCAATCCATCCCGGGCGCAGATCGAGGCCCTCTGCAGCCGTCCGGATTTCTTCGGTTCGGCGGCGGCGTGCCTCGCGAGCTCACCGGCGGCGGTGGTCGACGGGCGCCTCGCGAATCTCGCATCGACCAGCACGACCGGCGTCGATTTCGAGGCGCATCGAGGGCTCGGCACCGCCCTCGGCGCCTTCGACTTCGACCTGCGGGGCACCTACGTCTTCACCTTCGATCAGTCGGTGACCGGGACCTCACCGGCGGTGAGGATCCTGGACACCGCCGGCAATCCGATCGCCCTGAGGCTGCGAGCCACCGCGCGCTGGAGCGAGCGCGGTCCGCAGCTGCCGGGCCTCGCTCTTGAGGTGGGCGTCAACCGCACGGGGGCGTACCGCAACCCCGGCAGCACGCTCTTGCCCGAAATTCCTTCCTGGACGACCGTGGATCTGCAGGCTCTCTACCGCACGGGGGACCGCGGGTGGCTCGGCGGCACGGAGCTGCTGCTCAATGCCACCAATGTCCTCGACAGCAACCCGCCGTTTCTCGACAACATGTTCGGCTACGACGCCTACAACGTGCAGCCGCTCGGGCGCGTCGTCAGCGTCAATCTCAGAAGGCGATGG
>JAKAZP010000102.1 GCA_021815905.1 Pseudomonadota bacterium
CTCGAGCGGACCGGTCGGCACCACATCGGTGTGGCCGGCGAAGCAGAACACCGGGCCGTCCCCGCGTCCGTGCCGCGCCCAGAAATTCGCGACGCTGCCGAAGCGCATCTCCTCGATCTCGAATCCGAGCGCCGCGAGGCGCGCGCGCATGACGTCCTGGCATCCCTCGTCCGTGGGCGTGACCGAGCGGCGGGCGATCAGATCGAGCGTGAGGTCGAGGGTGTCCGACATGTCTGCGGATTCGGCGGCTTGACGCGCGAGGGCTTCGCGGGCGCTTTATAAGGCGCGAGGATCGGCCCGGCAAGCGATTTCGTTCGCCGGCCATCCCGGCCCACGAGCCTTGCGGAGGACGCGGCTCACACCGTCCTGAGCAGAGCCATGAACCCGAAGTCCATGTGAAGCTGCGAGTGGCAGTGCAAGAGAACCCGCCCGGGCTGATCGGCGGTGAAGTCGAGCTCGAGCGTCCGATATCCCCCGAGCATGACGACATCCTTCATGACCCCGGCCGTCGGCAAGCCATCGATGCGCGTCAACTCGAAGCGGCAGCGATGCACGTGGATCGGGTGGATGTCGTCGCTCGCATTGCGCAGCCGCAGCCGATAGCGGCGACCCCGATGCAGGCGCCATCGCACCGGCATGGTCGCATGATCGAAGGCGACTCCGTTGAGCAGCCAGCGATTGAAACCCTGATCGGCTGCATTGTCCTTGTCGATCAGGATGTCGATCGTCTCATCCGGCTGGGCCACGCCGCGAGTCCGGTCCGCAAACAGGCGGTAATCCCATTGGAATCCGGGCGGCGCATGCCACTCGGGCCGGCCTTTCGCGCCCTCATATTCGATCACCACGCCCATGCCGCGGCCGCGGTCGTGGTCGTCGAGGTCTCCAAGCACCCACACGCCCGGATGCTCCATCTGCACCAGCGCATCGATGCGTTCGGCCGTGCCGAGCCACAAGACCGGCACTTCGGCCGGATGCGGCACCGGATTGCCGTCGAGCGCCAGCACCTTGAACCGATGTCCCGGGAGGGCAAGGCTGCGGATCTCGGTGGCGCTGCCGTTCAATATGTGAAAGAGAACGCGCTCGCCGCGTCTGACGCGTATCGGATCCCCGAAGCCGAGCTGTCGGCCGTTGATGGTGAAGATTCGGTAGCCGACCTCGAATCCCTTCTTCATGCCGCGCGCGAGCGAGCGGCGCATGGCCGCCTTGCCGCGCGCCTCGAGCTCCGGATCTTCGGCCGCCGGGGACAGAAAGTGCATCGTCATGTCCCCGCCCTGGCTGAAGAACGGCTCGAATTCCTTGAGCGTGAGGAACACTTCGCGATCGTAGTTCCCCGGGTCGTGCGCGGGCTCGATGTAGACCGGCCCGACCTCACCCCCGTACGTGCCGCGATGCAGATCGTTGCCCGCGCGTATGTGCGAGTGATAGAAGCGAAAGCCCGACGGCGCCGGCACGAACACTTCCCGCCGCGCTCCGTGCGGCGCGATGTAGGGCGTTCCTTCTTCCGCGGCGCCATCCACGTCGTCCGGTACGAGCTGACCGTGCCAATGCAGCTGCTCGGGAGTATCGGTGTCGTTGAGGATGTCGACGACGGTCCGCCGCCCCTGCCTGAATCGCAGCAGCGGGCCCGGAAATTGGCCGTTATAGGTGGTGAGCGAGAGAAAGCGCTGCGGTCCGACCTCGACCAGGGAGGTGGCGATGCGGATGGTGTGATCGGCGGCGGCCGATGAGGCGGCGAACGCGGCTCCACCCGCCCGGGTGTTGGCGGCCAGCGCGGTGAGTCCGGTGGTTTTCAGAAACTGACGACGATCCACGATGCCCCCTTTGGTCCGGTTCGCGCGGCAGCCCGGGTGCCGCGCGGCGCCGCCCCGGAAGTCAGATATCAGCCCATTCACGCAGGAGATTGTGATAGAGCGCGGTGAGCTCGAGCACCGAGGAGTCATCCGATGACCGCAGGCGAAGCGACTGTATCGTGGTGTCGAGTCCGAGCAGCATGCGCCGCCTGCGCTCCTCGCGCACCAGGCTCTGAATCCAGAAGAACGAGGCGAGGCGCGATCCGCGCGTGATGGGAGTGACCTCATGGATGCTGCTCGCCGGATAAACGACCATATCGCCGGCCGGCAGCTTCAGCTGCTGGGTGCCGAAGGTGTCCTCCATGATCAGCTCGCCGCCGTCATATTCGTCCGGCTCGGACAGAAAGAGCGTCGCGGCGAGATCGGTGCGGATGCGATGACGCGTGCCGGC
The DNA here is from genome assembly GCA_021815905.1 of Pseudomonadota bacterium. The sequence continues at coordinate 2,242 of JAKAZP010000102.1, forward strand.
GATCGGACGTATCGCCCCGTCGATGTGGCGGCCGTAGGACTGGCCCGCCGAGTAGCGGTTGAACAGCGGCGGGACGATCTTCGAGGGCAGGGCGCCGGAGATGAATGTTGGATTCCGCTCGAGCGCATCCAGCAGCAGTGCGCCGCACCGCCGCCCGGCCGGATCGTTCTCGTCGACTTGACCGTTCTGCTTGACCGCCGCGGACAGGTGCCCGGCCGTGGCCCGTCCATCGACCCAGTCGACCCCCGCCAGTATCTGGCGCACCTCCTGCACCCGGGCGCCATCCAAGGCTTGTCGAACGACGAGCAACACCTGCGCTACCGGGTCACGGTGAGCGACAGCCGGGCGGTGAACCCCGCTCCCGGCACGACGTGAAATGGATGCATCTGGTCGTAATACACGCGGTTCGCGAGATTGTCGAGATTCACCTGCAGTGCGATGCCCGGCCGCAGCTGACATCGGCCCATGGCGTCGAGCACGACGTAGCCCGGCGCCACCTCGTAGGACGAGGCGGTATCCTGCCCGAGCCGACTCGAGGCCTGCACGGCGCCGAAACCGAGCAACACCCGGGTCGACGGCCGGTATTCGGACCACAGCGCCGAGGAGTTCAGGGGCGTCGTGGTCAACGGCGCGCCGAGAAGCGGTCCCCCGGGCCTCGAGCGGATCACCTTGCTGTCGAGATACGAATAGCTCGCCCGCACGCTCCATGCGCGGGTGAGATTGCCGACCACTTCGAGCTGGGCGCCGTCGACTCTCTGATCGCCCCCGAGGATATCGAATTGCGGGTCGGTCGGATCCGGCACTCTGGCGTTGAGCTTCTCGAGCCGGAAGACCGAAGCGGTGAGCATCAGCGCCTGATGCGCGAAGGCGAGCTTGGTTCCGAGCTCGTACGAGCGGTTCTTCTCCGGCGCCAGATTCTCGTTGGCGGTCGCGAGTGCCCGCCCGCTGGAGACGAGCGATTCGATCCCTTCCGCCGACGGATCGAACGAACTGCCGGCGGCGAGATAGACGCTGCCTCTCGCGCCCAGGGTGTACACCAGAGCACCCCGGTAGCTGAAGGCATGGTCGGGCTGGTAGACGTGGTTGCGGGAGACGAGCGCGCCGTCCGGGGAAAATCTCGTGCCGTCGTAGTTCGCCGCAAAACGATCCCAGCGCACACCGGCCATGAGCTGCCAGCGGCGCCAGCGCGCGGTGTCGAGCGCGTAGATTCCGGCCGTGTTGGCGACCGTGTGCGCCGTCAAGGCCCTGTAGCTCCCGGTGGCGGAGTAGGGCCCGGGGCCGGGGTCCGCGAGATTCGTGCCGGGCACGCCGACATTCGTCACGTAGGTGGGGTTCGGGGATTCGCTTCCGAGCTCGAAGCCGGCCACGAGCGCGTGACTCACCGCTGCGGTATCGAAGCGAGCCACCAGGGTGGTCTCAAGCTGAGCGAATCTGTCGGTGCTGTAGCCCTCGAATTCGTTTCTCGCGACGGTGATGTCCGCGATGGGAGTGCCCGCCGGGGTGCCCGCGGGGACGGCCGCCTCGCTGGTGCGGAATCGGCGCGTGTCGCGCGAATAGCGCGCCTGTGAGGAGAGGGTGAGGGAATGGCTGAAATCGTGCTCGAGCCTCATCGTGACCATGTCGACGGAGGTATCCAGGTAGTCGCTCGCGAAGCCGTAGAAGTTGGACGGGTTGACGGGCGCGGGCCGGCCGTGGAACCAGGGAATGCCGTAATCCGGCGTTTCATCGTCGACTTCGTGCAGATACTTCACCCAGAGCCGGGTCGGCGTTCCGAGCCCGAGCGCGAGACTCGGGGCGACGCCCCAACGGTCGCTCCGTCCCCCGTGTCGGTCCGCGACCTTGGAGTGATGCGCCATGGCATCGAGGCGAAACGCCGCTCCGGGACCGAGCCACGATACCGGGGAGTCGAGATCGGTGGTGAGGCGGCGCATCTGCGCCGTGCCGAGCGTCAGGGTGGCGGACGCCAGGGGATCGAGGGTGGGCGTCTTCGTCACCTCGTTGATGACACCGCCGGTCGTGCCGCGGCCGAACAGGATGGAAGAGGGCCCCTCGAGCACCTCGATGGCCTGATCGTCGAAGGGATCGCGATAGTAGTAGCCGTAGTCCCGCTGGCCGTCCATGAACATGTCGTCGCGGGTGGTGAAGCCGCGCAGGAACAGGTTGTTGCCTTGCCAGCTGGTCTCGCCGGCGCCGAGACTGATGCCCGGCACCGTGCGCAGCGCGTCGTTGAGATTGGTCACGCCCCGGGCCGCCAGATCCTTCTGCGGCAGCGTCGTGATCGACTGGGGAGTGTCGATCAGCGGCTGAGTGAGCTTCCGTATCGATGATCTGCCCGCGGCGAGGTCCGGCAGGTGCGCCGCCGAGATCGTCACCTTCTGCAGCTGGTGACGACGGAGCTTGTGCTCGGTTCGCGCCCGCGCCATCACCGGGGAGAGCAGCGCCGCCACCGCCAGGGCCACGGCCCGGATGCGCCTGCCTTGATCCTCGTCCGTCGTTCGGGGAAGTGGAGAGCCGCCGTCACCGGACTGCATCATCACCGACCTTTCCGCCGCTGCGGAATGCAGCCGGCGTCCGGCTCCATGCCTGCCGCCCGGAGCGCCCGAAACGGGGCTCGAGCGGCAGGCACGGCGCGGATCATCTCTGGTAAGGGTAGTAGCGGAAGGAGGCGAGCCCGACGAACATGTTGGCTTTCGGCGCCCCGCCGACGCCCGCGAAGGCGTCGCGCTGGAAGTACTCGCCCTGCAGGCCGAACTGCAGGTTGCCGAGCTGGCCCTGGTAGTACTTCCACCAGAACCCGCCGGTCACCTCGTTGACCGACTGGGTGTTGCCGACGCAGGTGCCGCCGGTGGCGTTGCAGCCGGAATTGTCGAACTGCGGCGCGCCGTAGCCGTAGGTCGCCGCGCCCACGCTGTAGTACGCGGCGCTTTCCTTCTCGCGCCCCGTGTAGCCGTAGACGGTGAGGCGCGGGGTCGGGGTATAGATGAGCCCGAGCAGCACTTCGTACTCCCGGATGGGCGTGAGCTCGCCGTTCGGCCGCATGGTGACATCGGGCAGCTGCGCCGAGCCGTAACGGCCGATGCCCTTGCCGATGAGACCGCTCGCCTGGAACGAGAGCACCTTCGGCAGCAGCGGCAGGATCATGCCGGCGCCGACACCGCCGCCGGCGACGGTCGCGCTCTGCCGGTCGATGCTCGAGCGGAACCAGCGGCCGAGGCCGTACACCTCGTAATGGCCGAAGCCCGGATCGAGAGCCGCTTTCACGATGACGTCCGGCGCCGGATCGGCCGTGTACGTGGTGGTCGTGTTCATGAGGCCGGCGCCGTTGCCGTTGTTCTGGTAATCGACGCTCTTGGCGGGGAACGTCGTGCCGGCCGGAAGGCCGGAGGCATTGATGCCGTTGGCGGTGACGGTCTGCGGACTCTCGAGCGAGAGGCCGAGCGAGAACGCCTTGCTGAAGTGCTCGACCACGCGTATCTGCGGAGTGCGCGCCCAGTTGAAGCCGACCACGTACTGCGCGTCGATGCTGAGCGGCACGTTCTCATCGCGCGGATACAGGCCGTCCTTGTAGAGCGTCGCGAGACTCCAGTTCTGCCCGGCGAGCACGTCCAGGCCCCAGTCGGTGGTGAACCGTCCGTAGAACACGCGCATGCGCAGCGTGTAGCTGTTGCTTTCCCGCGAGTTCGACGTGACCCCCGCGCTCAGAAAATCCGTCTCGAAGTAGGCTTCCGCCTTCAGGCCGTCGTACTCCTCGCCCTGGGCGAGCAGCGAGAATCGGCTCTGCCGGGCGCTTTCGCGGAACTCGGAGACCTGGCTGTTCGGATTGTCGTTGAAGGGAATCCCGGTGTTGAAATCCGAGCCGACGTCGGCGGACTGATTGCGATTGCGGTAGATGGTCGCAAGCTCCGCGAAGCCTCCGAAGGTGAGCGTCAGCGGTCCGGTCTGGATGGGAGGGGCCGATTGGGCGAGAGCGGGTCCGGAGACGATCGCAAGGGACAGCGCGCCGGCCGCGGCGAGCGCGGCGGCGCTGCGGCAGCCGGACCCGGGAGCTCGGCGTCGACGGGCGGAATCGGTGCACGGGCGGGTCATCGTGAGGCTCCTGTCTTGTGAGTGATCGCCGATGCGCGGCGACGGCGGGGTCCGCGGGACCCGGAGGTGCGTTTCAGCCGTCGATCGCTCGGGCGAGCACAATGTGCCCCGCCACCGTGATGGATTTATTTCGGAATGATGACAGTTTCGTGACAGCGGCCGCCCGGGATCCGTCCCGGACGGCTCGCGGCAAGGGCGCGCGGCGCGTGCGGCCGCTTCGGGGGCGGCGGGACTTCACGGGCCGCCGCAGAGGCGGATAAACTCACCCTTTCCGCTTCGCGCCGGAAGCGCTCGGTCCGAATACCCCGTGTGGGCGATCCGCGCCCCGATCCGAAGAGCATGTACCGAAGAAAGGTCCGGACCCGAATGGGTGTGTGCAGATGAGCGCGGCTGTGAGTGGGGGGGCTGCCGGCCGCACCGACGCCTCGTCGGCGCCCGCGGGCAAGCTCGAGGTGCGGCACCTCGATTTCTACTACGGGCGCTTCCAGGCCCTGAAGAACATCAGCCTCACCCTCGCCGATCGCAGCGTGACGGCCTTCATCGGCCCCTCGGGTTGCGGGAAATCGACGTTGCTGCGCGTCTTCAACCGCATGTACACGCTCTATCCCGGCCACCGGGCCACCGGCGAGGTGCTGCTCGATGGCCAGGACATCCTCGCGCCCTCGGTGGATGTGGCGAGCCTGCGCTTCAGAGTCGGCATGGTGTTCCAGAAACCGACCCCTTTCCCGATGTCGATCTTCGAGAACGTCGCCTTCGGCCTGCGCCTGACGCGCCGCCTCGGGCGCGGCGCGCTTCGGGAGCGCGTGCACGCGGCGCTCCAGGACGCCGCCATGTGGGAGGAAGTCAAGGACAAGCTGCACGAGGACGGCCGGGGGCTTTCGGGCGGGCAGCAGCAGAGGCTTTGCATTGCGCGTACCATTGCGCTCGAGCCCGAGGTCCTTCTGTTCGACGAGCCGACGGCGGCGCTCGATCCGATCTCGACCCTGAAGGTCGAGGAGACCCTGCAGTCCTTGCGCGAGAAGTACTGCATCGCCATAGTGACCCATAATCTGCAGCAGGCCGCCCGGGTGTCGAACTTCACCGCGTTCATGTACTCGGGCGAGCTCGTCGAGATGGGACCGACGGAGCAGATCTTTACCGCCCCCCGCAGTCGCAGGACCGATGATTACGTTACGGGAAGATTCGGGTGAGCGTCACGAGAGAGGACACCGTGCCCGAGCGCAGGCGAGCTGATACCCCGGCCGGCGCCGGCGGCGCGGACGCCGGCCATCCGCTCGCGGACGGCGGTCTGAACCTCAAGCCGAGCGCGCGCGTGCACGCTCCGGCATCGCTCAGCGAAGCGCCTCCCGCGAACACCGTGGGCGAGACCTCGGTCGAGGACCCGGTGTTCAGCTGCCGCGACGTCAGTGTCTCCTATGGCGCGAAGCGGGCCCTGGAGAGCATCACCCTCGACATCGGACGGCGGCAGGTGCTCGCCGCCATCGGTCCCTCCGGCTGCGGCAAGTCGACCTTCCTGCGCTGTCTCAACCGCATGAACGACACCATTCCCGGTGCGCGCGTGACCGGGACGATCACCCTCGACGGTCAGGACATCTACGACAGAAGCTGTGACGTCGCGCAGCTGCGCGCGCGCATCGGCATGGTGTTCCAGAAGCCGAACCCCTTTCCGAAGTCGATCTACGAGAACGTCGCCTACGGACCGCGCATCCACCGGCTCGCCCGCAGCCGCGCCGATCTCGATGAGCTCGTGTGCACCAGCCTGCAGCGCGCGGGACTCTGGAACGAGGTGAAGGACCGGCTGAACACCCTCGGTACCGGTCTCTCGGGCGGTCAGCAGCAGCGGCTGTGCATCGCGCGGGCGCTCGCCGTGCAGCCGGAGGTGATTCTGATGGAC
>JAKAZP010000103.1 GCA_021815905.1 Pseudomonadota bacterium
CGCAGCGGCCGGGGCATGGCGCAGTCTGGTAGCGCATCTGCTTTGGGAGCAGAGGGTCGGGAGTTCGAATCTCCCTGCCCCGACCAATATTTACGTGTGTCCATACCGAAGACATGGGTGACGGTTTCGCGGCGAAGGGGTTCTCCGCGCTCTCGATCCGGCATGTCTCGTGATCGAATAACCCCAGGTCGGACTGCATAAAGGTCACCCGCCAGATCCGGTCCTCGATCTGCTTGACGCCGACCTTCTGGCCAGCGAATGCCTGGCTGAGATCGATCTTCAGTTTCCCCATGCAGATCCCGCCACAGCGCGTGACCGTGATGGTGCGGTCGCGGAAGGGGTACTCGATCTCGGGTAGACCCTTATCGGGCCGTGGCGAGGCGGTCAGTCGTCTGCTCGGCCTGCTTGCGCTGCTCGAAAACCTGATCGGGCGCACGACACTCGGCCGCGGGGCCGGTCTGGCGCTCGAACTCGCCGTGCCCGTGGGATTGGGTGCCGCGCTGAGTACGGTGCACCGACGCAGAGAAAGCATGCTGCGAGCGCAGACCACGGAGGAGCGTGTCCAAGCGAGCGAGACATTGCTCGATGAGGAGCGCGCCCGGAATGCGCCGCTGCTGCAGGTACTGCGTAACTACGGAGCGGCAGAGAAATCGCAAAGTGCCTTGCGGACATCATGACCTGTCTGCGAGGGACCGTGGTGGATCAGAATGCGGGGCGCCAGGTGAGTCCCTTGAATCTCGCGTAGTCACGATCCGTAGTGATCCATTCGCAACCGGACTCGATGGCCAGGGCCGCAAACCAGGCGTCTTGCGCAATGTTTCCCGTGGCCTCGGAATCCCGGCACAGGGATTCGAATATGAACCAGTGCCGATCCCCGGGTGCAATGACCGTGGCGTTGGGTTGTTCGAGGAGGACTCGGCAAAACTCGAACGCGTCGTACAGGGAACTTGGGCGCGCGAATATTCGTCGATGGGTACAGATGCGCACAACGCCGGCGAGCACCTGAGGGGCGACGCCGTAGGCCGAGGACCCGCCAATCACCGATTCCAGCCAAGCTTTGTATTGCGGATGGTTCTCGGCATCCGAGCGAAAGGCGTAAATCAGGACATTGACGTCGCACAGGATCAATCGCGACCTTCCATCCGCTCGAGGAGGCTGGCGCTGTCATTCAAATCGACCCCCGACAGAACGCCGCCCCCGGCGTGGCATTCAGGCAGCGACACGGAATCGCGCTGCGGGTGCTTCAGCGGGCGGCGCAGCGCAAGCCGAAGCCCCTCCTCGATGAGCGAGGTGAGTGTCATGCCGCGGCGTGCCGCTTCCTGCCGGGCACGTTCCATGAGGGCTTCATCCAGGCGTACGGTTGTTCTCATATGTCAAAGCATATCGTTGGTATGTCTGTATGTCAAACCTGCTTTGGGAGCCGAGGGCCGGGAGTTCGAATCTCCCCGCCCCGACCAATCCTCACGAACGGCGGCACGGGGAGCCGGAGCGACCGCGGCGCCGCTGCCGCCTCTGGTCGATGGCGTCACGATCAACGTGAGCGGGCCGGGTTCGGCGTCGATCATTCCGTCTTCCGACCCGTACGATTTCCCGAACCTTTCCCTGGTCACGAGCGCGACCGACCAACAGAGCTTCGCCACGGCGGGGGACGCCGGTCCGCTCGAGACGCCCGTCATCGACGCCGCGCTCTATACCCAGGATTCGCGCGTGTCGGTCGGCGCCTCCGTGCTGCAGAGCTACACCTGGGACGGCAGCGGTCCTGCCACGCGCACCATCAGCGGCAGCCTGAACCTGTCGCAATCCGGAGGATGGCCCGCCGGCGGCGGCAGCATCGCGAGCGCAGGCATGGTCGTGTTCACGACCGGATCCAACACGGCCGACTTCACCTGCGGCAGCATGGCGTATGCCAACGGCGGCAGCCTGTGCGCCGCGGGCGCCACCATCCTGTCCCAGAACCTCGTGACGAGCACCGGCGGTCTCACCAACCAGACGATCGATCTGAGCCTGCCGTCATTCGATCTGACGACTCCGGGTGAGACGATATTCGTCCTCGCGAGCACGGAATTCTTCGGCAACGGCGGCGGCTACGTGAGCGACCCCTTCACCACCACCATCAGCGATGCGACGGGACTGACGCCCGCGTCGGTGGCGGAGCCGGACCCGCTTGCGCTCCTCGCGGCCGGCCTCGCGGCCATGCTGGCTCCTGCGCCGGCGGCAGGCCGGGTTACGGCGCGCGGGGTGAGGCTGCGCGCTTTCGGGCGCCAGGACGGCCCGGGCGCAGCCCGGGCTTCCGGCCGGCGCGACGCCTACTGGCAGGTCCCCCGGCTCACCGGGCAGGGGGGATAGGCCGGTTGCGGGGGGAAGGCCGGGGTCCAGGGTGGCGGCGGCGGCACGGCCACGGGACGATCCTTGATCTCCTTCAGCAGCACGTGGACGGCGGTCTCGATCTGCGTGTCGCGATGCTCGCGGGCGAGCAGCCCGGGATCGGCGTGCACCGGCATCGACGGCACAACGCCGATGTTCTCCACGACCCACTTGGAATTCGTGCCGTACATGGCGATCTCGGACACGATCTGGTGTCCGCCGTCGAGGAGCGTGAACGGACTGTAAAGTCCCCGCACCCCGGCCCACGTGCGCGAGCCGATGGTCGGCCCGAGATGATACTTCTGGAATCGGTAGGCGAAGATGTCCCCATCGGACGCGGAGCCGTGGTTGATGAGCGCCGCAAGGTGGCCGATGTAGGCGTCGGTCGGGCTCTGCTGCGGCACGCCGTTGCGCCGCACCCAGGCGGCGACCATCTTCTTCGTCAGCCGCTCGAAGAGGATGGTGTCGATGAAGCCGCCGAGATTCCAGCGATCGTCGATGATCAGGCCCGGCTTGTCGATCTGGCCGTAGTACTGGCGCACGAACTCGTGCAGGCCGGTCGATTCCATGTCGTTGAGGTACACGTAGCCGATCTTGCCGCCGGAGAGCTTCTCGACCTCGCGCCGGTTGCTGTTGATCCAGTGCAGCAGGTGGAGCTTGCCGCTGTTGATGACCGGCTTGACGAGGATCGTCCAGGGCTTGCCCGCCGGCGTCGACGCCATCTCGAGCGCGACGGTCTGTCCGAGCGTGCCCTGCAGCAGCGCGTACGGGTTGGTCGGCGAGCGCAGGGGCTTGCCATCGATCGCCAGCACGTAGTCGCCGGGCTTGACCCTGAGCCCGGGCTGAGCGAGCGGCGCGTAATAGCCCGGCACGGTGTTGTCGCCGTGCAGAATGCGCCTGAGGTAGTAGCGGCCCGAGGCGGCGTTCAGGGCGAATTCGGCGCCGAGGCCGGCGGTCGGCTGCGGCGGGGTCCTCCAGCCCATCTCCCCTCCCATGATGTACATGTGGCTCTCGGAGAGCGACCCCATCATGTTGCCGATGACGTAGTTGAGATCCTCGCGATCCTGCACGAGCGGCAGCAGCGCCTCGTAGCGCGTGCCGAGCGCCGGCCATCTCTGCTCGACCAACGCGGGAATCACGAAATAGTCCCGCACGTTGCGCCAGGCTTCGTTGAAGATCTCGTCCCATTCCGCCCGTGGATTCACCTGCATCTGCATGTGCGAGGTGTCGAGCGCCTTGGCCTTCGCCTGCTTGGCGAAGGCCGCCGGCCGCAGCGTCCACTTGCCCTGCGCCTTGTAAAGCAGCGTCGAGCCGTCGGCCGACAGCGTGAACGAGGAGGCGAGGCCCTGCGCCAGGGTGAGCGCCTTGCGCTTCTCGAGATCGTAGGCGCGCAATTCCGGCACCTCTCCCGGGACGCCTCCGCCGAGGACCGGGATGGGAATGGTGGAGTAGTAGACGACGCCCTTGAATTCCGCGACGTTCGTGATGTTGGCGGCGGGAACGGGCAGCTGCACCGTGCGGTCGATCAGGCCGGCGAAATCGATCCGCACGGGCGGCGGTGACTGGCTCTTGCCTTTCGATCCGGGCTTCTTCCTGCCCGGGTGCCCGCTCTTGCCATGATTCGGCTCGTGCGATTCGGTCGGCCGCTGCGTGCGCGGCGCGAGCGGCGAGGCGGTGCTCGAGCGCAGCGTGGCGGCATAGAGGCCGTCCGGCACGACGCCGGAGGCGCCGAAGTCGAACGCCGAGACCGCCGGGTTGACCAGTCGGGCCGACACGAAGAACAGGTACTTGCCGTCGTGGGAGAAGGTCGGATTGCTGTCGTCGAAGTTGCCGTGGCTCACCTGGTGCAGCCGGCCGTCGCGAATGTCGTAGATGAACAGCGCGTGCAGGTTGTTCGCCAGACGCTTGGAGAATGCCAGCCAGCGGCTGTCCGCAGAGAACGCGACATCCTGGAAGATGTGCGTCGGCTGGGAGCGCGGCGCCGTGGTCACCTTTCTCCGCGCGCCGGTCTTCACGTTCACGATCCAGAGCTGCTGGCGCGAGGTGCTGTAGGTCAGCCATCGGCCGTCGGGGCTCCAGGCGAGCCGCCCCATGTAGGTCAGATCGCCGTTCGGCGTCAGGGCGCGGGGCGAGCCGCTGCCGTCCGCGGCGCGCACCATCACCTGGCTGTCGCGTCCGTCATCGCGCAGGTACGCGATCCACTTGCCGTTCGGCGACCAGGCCGGATCCTTGTCGTTGCTGGCGACCCCGCGGCTGAGATCGGCGGTGTGGCCGTACTCGACCGGCACGGTGAATAAAGCACCGCGCGCGCTGAAGACTGCGAGCCTGCCGTCCGGCGCCACATCGGCCCGGCGGATCATCTTCGCCGCGGCGTACTCGTACGGCAGCGTGTGCGCTCCCGTGAGCGGCACCGTGACCGGCACGCGCTTCAGCCCTCGCGTCGCGAAGGTGTACACATAGAGCTTGCCGCCATCGGACAGGGCGATACCGGAATCGCCGGCGCTCGGCCAGTCGACGTCGTACGCTGGGAAGTGCGTCACCTGACGCTCAGCTCCCGTCTTCAGGTTCTTCGCCCAGAGGTTGAGCACCCCGTTCGCGCCGCGATCCGAGGCGTAATACACGGAGTCGCCGACCCACATGGGAAACGTGTTCTCACCCTTCCAGTGCACGAGCTGCGAGCTCGCGCCCGTGGCCAGATCGTAGGTGAAGATCTTGTCCGCCTGGCCGCCGTAGTAGTCCTTGCGGTGAAACACCCGGAATACCCGCGACAGCTTGTTGTAGGCCACGGCCGTGCCGCTCGCGTCGAGCGACAACGGTCCGGTCCACGGCATGGGCATCACGACGGGCAGGCCGCCGGTGATCGGCACTTCGAACGCCCGCTCGATCTGCGGGTTGAAGCTGTCGCGGCGCGAGAGAAAGATCACCTTGCGGCTGTCGGGCGTCCAGCCGACGACGATGTTGTCGGGGGCCGTCTCGATCCGGCCGTTCATGGGTTGATTCATCGATCGCCAGGTGAGCTGCGTGACCGGTCCGCCGTCGATCGACACCAGGTAGACGTCGGTGTTGCCGCGATACCAGCCGGTGAAGGCGACCGAGCGGCCGTCGGGCGAAATCAGCGGGTGCGAGTCGTAGCCCGAATCCGCCGTGAGGCGCACGGCCACGCCGCCCTCGACCGGCACCTTCCAGACCTCGCCCCCGGCTTCGAACACCACGGTGTCCCCGTGAATGCTCGGGTAGCGGATCAGCGCCTGCACGGGGCCCGAGGGCGGGTCGGCCGAAGCGAGCCGCGGCAGCAGAATGATCGTGAGTGCGGCGCCGATCGCGCCGGCGAGGGTCTTCAGCTTCATCCGCCCATCCTCGATAGCGGACCGACGAGAGGAGCCGGGACCCCCTGGTGCGGACTCGCGTTGATTGGATTTGACTCGAGCCGGGCATTGTCCGCTCGCGGGTATCGGCTCGCAAGTGCGCGAGGGGCCCCGTCGTTGGATCGGCGTCGCCCCGGAGCCCGCGTGCCGGTCGTCAACCCGAATGCGATCGGCGCGGTGGCGCGTTTTCCGCTTCAAGATCACCGCATCGGAGGTGGCCTGCAAACACCTCGGGGCCCCGAGCCGGCGAGATGCGAAGGAGCGGTATGGGAACCGACACAACGACCTCGCTTCAGGTGTGTACCGACAGCATCGCGGCGGAGCTGTTGGCCGCTCTCCTGCGGTCGCAGTCGATTCCCGCGTGGGTGCGCGACCAGGGAGCGCTGTCCGGCCTGCCTGGACGCCGCCGGACATGATTGCTCGGGCAGAACAAGCCTTGACAAATACAGCCTAAGCAAATATATTGCCGGCCATCTCCCTTCGGAGGGATTTCCAGCGGGGACCGGCCTTGGCGAACATCTACGACATCGAGAGCTACGAGCCACGTCGCAGCGTGGGACACCTGATCGGCAGGGCGCGCGCCGAGCTGCTGGCGGCGCTCGATCGGGAGTTGTCGGGCGACCGGCAGCTGGCGTCCCTCGGTGTCACCGCCGCTCAGGTCATCGTGATTGCCCGGCTCGCCGATGGAGAGCAGAGAAAGTCGGCCTCGGATCTTTGCAAGGACATGTCCTACGACGCTGGAGCGATGACTCGCATGATCGATCGGCTCGAGAGCAAGGGACTCATCCGCCGCGCCCGCTGTCCGCAGGACCGCAGGCTCGTCCATCTCGAGATGACCGAGCAGGGTCGCGCGGCCTTTCCACGGATGCGGGAGATTTCGATGACGGTGCAGAACCGATTCCTGCGCGGCTTCAGCCGCACCGAGGCGCGGCAGCTCGAGGCATTCCTCAATCGCATGCTGGAGAACGCAGCGTAACGAGCTGCCCGAAGGCGCAATCCGGCTCGACTCTCCCATTGATCACTGCCTAGGCATCTTCGGCCGGGGCAAACGGGAGGGTCGGGACTGGGAGGTTGGATACCATGACCATTCGCAAAGACACCGCCAGACGCCCGCTCTTTGGCAGCACCCGGGTGCGCTGGCTCACGTACGTGGTCGTCGGCTTTCTGGTGCTCGGGGCCGGCTACGGGCTCTATTGGGCGCGCTATCTGCGCCACACCGACTACACGGACGATGCCTATGTGAGCGGCAATGTGGTTGAGATCACGCCGCAGATCTCCGGCACCGTGGTCGCGATCGACGCCAACAACACGCAGTTCGTCAAAGCCGGCGAGCCGCTCGTGCACCTCGATCGCGCCGATGCCCAAGTCGCCCTGGAGCAGGCCGAGGCGCAGCTCGCCCGCACCGTGCGCCAGGTCCGGAATCAGTTCTCGACCAGCGCGCAGCTCGAGGCGAGCGCCGCGGTCCGCGAGACGGCGCTGGCCAAGGCCCGGGACGACTATGCGCGGCGGGCGCGTCTCGAGCGCACCGGAGCGATATCGCAGGAAGAGCTGCAGCATGCGAGCGATGCGGTCAAGGCGGCGCAGGCGGTGCTGCTCGCCGCCCGGCAGCGGCTCGCGGCCAATCGCGCCTGGGTCGATGGCACGACCGTCGAGAGCAATCCCGAGGTGCGCGCCGCGGCGGCCTCGGTGCACGCGGCCTACCTCACCTACGTGCGCACGGTGTTGCCCGCTCCGGTGTCGGGCTTCGTCGCCCGGCGTGACGTGCAGCTCGGTGAGCGGGTGAGTCCCGGAATGCCGCTCATGTCGGTCGTGCCGCTCAATCAGGTCTGGGTGGACGCCAACTTCAAGGAGTCCCAGCTCGCCGACCTGCGGGTGGGCCAGTCGGTCACGCTCACCTCCGATCTCTATGGCGCGGGCGTCGTCTTTCACGGGCACGTCGCCGGCTTCGGGGCGGGCACCGGCTCGGCCTTCTCGCTCATCCCGCCGCAGAATGCGACCGGCAACTGGATCAAGATCGTGCAACGCGTGCCGGTGCGGATCGCGATCGATCCGCGCGATCTCGCCGGCCATCCGCTGCAGATCGGCCTTTCGATGAAGGCGTACGTCGACATCCGCCAGGACCGCGGTCCGCGTCTGCCGGAGGTGGCGAGCGCGATGCCGGATGACTCGACCGATGTATTCAGCTCGGGGGATGCGCGCGCGGAGCAGACCGTGCAGCGCATCATCGCGGAAAACGACCCGGCTGCCGGGCGTACGGCGCTCGCGCGCCGGTTGGCGCGGCATCGCCTCGCCGAGGCGCTCGCTGCGCCCCTGCCGCGGGGCGCCCGCTGAGCCGCGGCGAAGCATCCGTGAGCGCAGTGATG
>JAKAZP010000104.1 GCA_021815905.1 Pseudomonadota bacterium
CATGACGCCTCCGTGCTCGGGCGTGCCGCGACCGACCGAGATGGGCGCGGAGAGCGTCTCCGGCGGGGTCACGCGCAACAGGCGGTAGAGGTTGACCAGCTGGCGCCGATAGAGGCTGTCGAACTGGCTCACGGCATCGGCGGGGTTGTAATCGCCGAACCACCAGAACCAATCGGAGCTCTCGCAGAGCGCGAGCTGGCGCTCGGCGGCCAGACGCTGCGAGGTGTCGAGCACCCCCGACCGCATCACGCCGTCGAAGGCGGTCTTCGCCTCGCACAGCAGGTCCCAGGCGCGATTCTTGGCCGCATCGCCCATCCAGGTGGCGAGCGTGCCATGGACCCAGCTGCCGGCCACGACCTTCGGGAGCGGCACCGGCTCGATGCCGCGGGCGATGCACGCGCCGAGCGTGGTGAGCTCGAGTTGCGGATGCTCGGCGAGCAGCGAATAAAGCGCGCGCAGAAAATAGTAGCCGTTGAAGGGATAGTGCTCCCAGGCGTTCTCGCCATCGAGCGCGATCAGCACGGCGTGCCGGCCCGAGCCTGCGTACTCGCGCGCAAGCTGCGCCACCTCGTTCACGAGGTTGTGGGCGGCATCATCGCCATGCCAGGTCGCGTACGTGAAGCCGATGAGATCGGAGAGCGCGTCGTCGCGGAAGAACTCGAGCATGGAGCCGCCATCGACCCGATACGGGCGGCTGTAGGCCTCGGGATCCTGCGCGGCGGATGGCTCGGAGCGCTCGAGCGCGTTGCGCAGCACGTTGGCGCTGCTCGCCGCCCATTTGAAGCCGCAGCGATCGAGGAGCTCCAGCGTGGCGCCGCTCACGGCCCCCTCGGAGGGCCAGCAGCCGATCGGCGTGCCGCCGAACGCATGCTGGAAGACGCGCAGGCCCTCCCTGATGTGCCACTCGGCGCGCTCCGCGCCGCCCGGATAAGCGGGAATGCGCGGCAGCGGCGCGTTGGGAACCGCATCGCGCGCGGCCTGGAAGTCGATGAGCAGCGGCAGGATCGGGTGTCCGTACGGAGTCAGCGAGAGCTCGCACTGGCCGCGCTCGGACAGGCGCCTGAAGCGGGGCACGATGGCGGCGACCAGCTCCCCGGTGAGCGAGAGCAGCTCGCGGCGCTGCGCCGCGGTGAAGGCGCGGCCCTGCTCGGTGAGGCTGCTGACGAGCGGGTTGCTGCGGCGCACGGTCTCCCCGAGCCATGCGATGTGGTACCAGACGGCGAGATCGTGAATGAGCTGATCGGAAGCGTAGCTCACGCGCTCCGGCGTCCCGAGCGTCTCGGCGACCGTCGCCAGCTCGAGGTACGGTCCGAAGCGCTCGATCATCTGCTTGCGCTGCGCGCGCAGGCACGAGCGCAGCAGCTCGAGCCGCGGGGCGGCATCGGTCGGAATGGGATCGGGACCGAGGAGCGCGAGCACCGGATCGGGCAGCGGGTTGCCCGAGCGCAGATGCTCGGCGATGCTCTGCGAGAGCGCCTCGAGCTGCTCGAGCAGCAGGGGCGTGAAGTTGACCACCGCGCGCGCCGCCGGATTGGCCTCGAGGTGCGCGGCCATGTCCGTGTAGTCCTTGATGGCGTGCAGATACGTCCACGGCAGGACATACCGTCCGCTGAGGGCGTCCCGATACTGCGGCTGGTGCATGTGCCACAGGAGGACGACCGGCAGGCGCGGCTCGGCGGCCATGGGAGCTAGACCGCCAGCCGGCGCAGCATGTCGGGCGTGACGAGCACGACGCCCTTCTCGGTGACCAGGAAACGCGCAGCGTCCGCCGCGCGGTCGATGCCGACCTGCATGCCGTCGGGGATCTCGCAGCCCTCGTCGAGGATCGCGCCGCGGATGCGGCAGCCGCTGCCGATCAGCACGTGCGGCAGCACCACGGAGCGCTCGATGGTGGTCCGTTCGTCGATGCGCACGTCGGAGAAAAGCAGCGATTCGCGCACGACGGCCCCGGAGATGATGCAGCCGCCGGAGACCATCGCGTTGATGGCGGTGCCCCGCCGACCGTCCTCGTCGAGCACGAACTTCGCCGGAGGTTGATGCATCTGGTACGTCCAGATGGGCCAGTCCTCGTCGTAGATGTTGAGCTCGGGCTTCACGTGCACCAGCTCGAGATTGGCGTCGTAGTACGCATCGAGCGTGCCGACGTCGCGCCAATAGCTCTGCGCGCGGGTCTTGACGTCCTGAAACGGATAGGCGAACACCTGCAGCGCGGCGTCGATGGCCTTGGGGATCACGTTCTTGCCGAAATCGTGCACCGAGCTCTCGTCGGCCGCATCCTCGTTGAGCAGCCGCTCGAGCAGGCGCGTGTTGAAGACGTAGATCCCCATGGAGGCGAGAATCGCGTCGGGTCTGCCGGGGAGGCTCTCGGGCACCGCCGGCTTCTCGGAGAACTTCGTCACCCGGTTCCACTCGGTGGCGGTGAGCACGCCGAAATGGCGCGACTCGCTCGCCGGCACCTCCACCACCCCGACGGTGATGTCCGCGCCCTTCTCGACGTGGTAGGCGATCATGGGACCGTAGTCCATCTTGTAGATGTGGTCACCGGCGAGCACGAGCACGTGCTTGGGGCGGTGCGAGAGGATGAGATCCATGTTCTGATGCACCGCGTCGGAGGTCCCGCGGTACCAGACCGGTCCCATCTGCTGCTGCGCCGGGATGGTCTCCACGAACTCCCCGAACTCGCCCCGCAGATAGCTCCAGCCGCGCTCCACGTGCGCGATCAGCGACTGCGCCTTGTACTGCGTCAGGATGGAGATCTGCCGGATCCCGGAGTTGACGCAGTTCGAGAGCACGAAGTCGATGATGCGGAACTTGCCGCCGAAGGGAGTCGCGGGCTTGCAGCGGTGCGCCGTCAGATCCTTCAGGCGCTCGCCGCGTCCGCCGGCCATGATCACCGCGAGCGTGCCGCCCGTCAGGCGGCTCACGTATCTTCCGGAAGAGGCGCGCGCGGGTTGGCGAGGCATGGTTTATCTTAGCCTGCCCCGCGCCTAAAGCCACTTCATGAGCCCGAGCTCGTACTCGTGAGTGAGCAGCTCGTGCCGGGGGTAGATGCGCACTTCGGTGGCGAACTGACCGCATTCCTCGGGCAGGACGTCGAGGGCGAAGACGAGCGAGCCGTCGGGCGCGGTTTCGCCCGTGGGGACGAGCGCCGTGCGCCACAGGCCCTCGCGCTCGGCGGCGCCGAACGAGCACAGCGCCGGGGGGCCGAGCTCGCACTCGGGCAGGAGCCGGCGCGCGAGGAACTCGACGCGCACGTCCGAGGGCTGCAGCCCGTTGAGGCTGGCCGCCACCCGCAGCCGCAACCGCCGGCCCCGCGGCAGCTCCGGCGGCGCATCCTCGAGCAGGGCGAGTCCGACGCGGCTCCAGGCCTGGCGCACGAGCTGCTTCCACTCCGCCAGCCGGCGTGCGCCGGCGAACCCCTCCGCGGCGAGCCTCGAGTACTGCCGGGCCGCCGGCCGGTAAAGCCCTTCGGTGTAATCCTCGAGCACGCGGCGCATGTTGAACCGGGGAATGACGGTCATCATGGCCTTCTTCGCGCACGCCACCCAGGCGGGAGAGAAGTCGCGCTCCCGAAAATCGTAGTAGAGCGGGATGACCTCCTCCTCCAGGGTGTCGAGGATGAGCTCGGCTTCGATCGCGTCGCGCCGCTCGGGGTCCTGGACGTTGGCGGGCGGAATGCCCCAGCCGTTGTCCAGCATCCAGCCCTCGGCCCACCAGCCGTCGAGGATGCTCAGGTTGAGCCGGCCGTTGATGGCCGCCTTCATCCCGGAGGTGCCGCTCGCCTCGAGCGGAGCGATCGGATTGTTGAGCCACACGTCGACCCCGGAGACGAGCGAGCGGCCGAGCTGCAGGTCGTAGTCCTCGAGGAAGATGATGCGGCCGACGAATTCGGGCGAGGTCATGAGCTGGCGGATCTCGCGCAGCACGTGCTTGCCCGGCTCGTCGGCCGGGTGCGCCTTGCCGGCGAACAGCAGCAGGACGGGGCGTTGCGGATCGTTGACGAGGCGCGCGAGGCGCGCGCGATCGCGCAGCAGGAGGTTCGCGCGCTTGTAGGTGGCGAATCGCCGGGCGAAGCCGATCGTCAGCACGTGGGGCCGCTGCGGATCGAGGAAGCGCGTCACGTGGCGCAGCTGCGCGGGACTCATGCCCTTGCGGGCATATTCGCGCTGCAGGCGCTCGCGCACGCTGGCCAGCATGCGGGACTTGACCGACTGCGCGGTGGCCCAGAAGCGCTCGTCCGGGACGCGCTCGAGCGCGCTCCAGTACTCGACCTCGCTCAGGCGCTCGCGCCAGTCGGCGCCGAGCTCGGAGTCGAACAAGTCGGTCCAGCTCTTGTGCAGAAAGGTCGGAAGGTGAACGCCGTTGGTGATGAAGCCGACCGGGTTCTCCTCCGGGCGGATCTCGGGCCACTGGTCGGAGCACAGCCGGGAGGAGACCTCGCCGTGAATGCGGCTGACGCCGTTCACGTGGCGCGCCCCGTTGAGCGCGAGGCGCGTCATGTTGAAAAGCCCCGGCGCCGCAGGCGAGCGCGCGAGATCGAGAAAGCGCTCCGCGGGCACGCCGAGCTCGCGGATGAAGTCGCCGAAGTGCGCCAGGATCAGGTCGTGTCCGAAGGCGTCGTGGCCCGCGGCCACCGGTGTGTGCGTGGTGAACACGCACGCGGCCGCCACGGCCTCGAGCGCGGCATCGACCGTGAGGCCCTGGGCGAGGTGCTCGCGCAGCAGCTCGAGGATGAGGAACGCGGCGTGGCCTTCGTTCAGGTGCCAGACGGCGGGCGCGAGACCGAGCGAGCGCAGCGCGCGGATGCCGCCGATGCCGAGAATCATCTCCTGACGGATGCGGGTCGACTCGTCGCCGCCGTAGAGACGATGGGTGATGTCGCGATCGGACGGCGCATTCTCCGGAGTATTGGTATCGAGAAGATAGACGGGCACTCGACCGACGCGCGCCTTCCACAGTCGCGCGACCACGTCCCTGCCTGCGAGCCGTACGGAGACCCTGATCCATGTGCCCGCCGCGTCGAGCGCGGGCTCCACGGGCAGATCGCGGGGGTCGTGCTCGCGGTACTCGGCGTGCTGCACGCCGTCGTTGTCGACCGTCTGAGTGAAATATCCCTGCTCGTATAGCAGCCCCACCGCGATGAAGTGGGCGCGCCCATCGCTCGCGGACTTGCAGTAATCGCCCGCGAGCACGCCGAGTCCGCCGGAATAGATGGGGAAGCTCTCGTGAAAGCCGTATTCCGCGCAGAAATACGCGACCAGCGGATCGTCCGCCCGGGGCGCGGCCGCGCCGACATACCGGTCGAGCGCCTCGAGCGCGGCGCGATAGCGCTCGAGGTAGGCCGGATCCCCTGCCGCGCGCTCGAGCCTCGCCTGCTCGATGCAGCGCATCAGGAGCCGCGGATTGCCGCCCACCTGCTTCCAGAGCTCGGGATCGAGATCCTCGAACAGCGCCCGGATCGGACGGTGCCAGCCGAAAAAGAGATTGCCGGCCAGCTCGGGCAGACGCCCGAGGCTCTCCGGAATGACGGGGGTGACTTCGATGAGAGAGTTGCGCATCGAAGGCAGTGTACCTTCGCCGTGCGCCTCGCGCAGGCACGGGCCGGGCGCCTCGTCAGCGCGCAAGCACGCCCAGCCGCGTGAGACCGGCGGGCGGAGCCGGTAGACTCGGCGCCATGGCCAAGCTCGGAAGAAGTCCGATGCGCCTCGCGTCGGCCGCGGCTCTTGCCGCCCTGATCGGTGCCGGGGTCGCCCTCGGCGCGCCGGGTCCGCGCCCGGCGCCCGCTCCGGGCCATCGCGCCGGGCCGGGCGCGGCGTGCCTGCCGCTCGGCAAGGCATACCTGCGGGCGCGCATTCGCGGAGCGAGGAGCCTCGATCTCGATCTGCGCGGCAATCGCTTGCGATGCGAAGGCGGCCCTCGTCCGGGCGGCGGCGGGATCGTCATGAGCTTCGAGGGCCGGCTGCCGGGACGCGGCGAGCGGCTCACCCTGGTTTTCGGCATCGCCGGCGCGCGGGAAGGCCGGCCGGGGCGCGAGCTGCCGACCAACCTCACCGTGATCTTCGGCAAGGGACGAGCGCTGTTCGCGACCCAGGGCGCGCACAACTGCACGGTCGACCGGCTCGAGCAGGAACGCATCGGCCGCCGCGGCGGTCCAACGCGCTCGTATCGCCTGGTGGCGCGCGGATTCTGCATCGCGCCGGCGAACGACCTCTCCGGCAGGCGGCGCATTCTCGTGACGCGATTCGACTTCGCCGGCCGGGCGACTTTCAAGGGAGCGGCGCATGCCCATGAGCGATCGTGATACCCGGTTCCTGTCCGCGTGCTTCGCGGCGGTCGTGCTGCTCGCGCTGGCCGCGGGCTCGATCGGCCGCGCGCAGTCGATGCGCATCGAGAATCTGTCGCGTTTCCCGCGCACCACGCTCGAGATCGCGGGCCGCGGACGCGTCAACCGCTTCCACGTGTGGATCGCCAACACTCCCGCGCGTCAGCAGCAGGGACTGATGTTCGTCCGCGACCTGCCGCCCAGCCGGGGCATGCTGTTCCCGGAGACGGCCCCCCAGGTGGCGTACTTCTGGATGGAGAACACCTACATCCCGCTCGACATGCTGTTCATCGGCGAGAACCATCGCATCGAGAAGATCATCGCGCGCGCGACGCCTTTCTCGCGCGCGCTGCTTTCCTCCGATCAGCCGGTCATCGCGGTGATCGAGCTCAAGGGGGGCGATGCCGAGGCGCTCGGCATCCGCGTCGGCGACCCGGTGAGCTGGCAGCTGCCGAAGGGCCTTGAGGTGCGGTAACGGCCGCGCACGTGGGATACTTCGCATCGGCGATGGACAGGGGGATTGCGATGCGAAATCATCTCGCAGCCGGCGCGCTGTGTTGTCTGATGGCGGCGGCCGCGGCTCACGGCTCCGGCCTCATCTGCCGGTCCGCCCCCGCCCTGTCGGCCGATCTGGCGGCCCATCGCATCACCTCGCGGGCGCTGGTCGCGGAATACGAAGCGCGCATCCGCCGGCTCAATCCCGAGATTCACGCCGTCATCGGACTGAACCCACGCGCCGTCTCGGAGGCGCGCGCCTCGGATGCGCGGCGCGCCGCGGGCAAGGCGCTCGGGCCGCTCGACGGCCTGCCCATCCTGGTGAAGGACAACATCGGCATCCGGGGCCTGCCCACCACCGCCGGCTCCCTGGCGCTCCTCGATAACATCCGCCCGAGGAGCTCCACCGTCGTGCGCAATCTCAGGCGCGCCGGCGTGGTGATCCTCGGGAGGGCCAACCTCTCGGAGTGGGCCAACTATCGCTCCCGGCATTCCACCAGCGGCTGGAGCGGCGTCGGCGGCCTGACCCGCAACCCCTACATGCTGGACCGCACGGCCTGCGGCTCGAGCTCGGGGTCCGCGGCGGCGGTGGCGGCCGGCCTCGCGGCCGCCGCGATCGGCACCGAGACCGACGGCTCGATCAGCTGCCCGTCCGCGATCAACGGCCTGGTGGGACTGAAGCCCACCGTGGGACTGGTCTCGCGCGCGGGCATCGTACCCGTCAGCCACACCCAGGACACGGCGGGTCCGATCGCCCGCACGGTGCGCGGGGTGGCGATGCTGCTCACGGCGATGGCGGGCAGCGATCCGGCGGATCCCGCCACGGCGCAGGCCGACGCGCATCGAACGGACTACGTCAAGGCGCTCGACGCGAACGCGCTGCACGGCGTGCGCCTCGGCGTCGCGCGGTTTCTGCTCAAGGGTTTCACGCCGCGGACGATGGCGGTCTTCAACCGGGCGCTGGGGGTGCTCGAGGCGCGTGGGGCCACCCTGGTCGAGGTCGACGACTACGACATGAAGCCGCTCCGGAAGAACGAGAGCATCGTGCTGTCCACCGACTTCAAGGCCGACATCAACGCCTATCTCGCCGGATCGCCGCCTGCGGTGAAGACGCGCACCCTCGCCGGGCTCATCCGCTTCGATGATGAGCATCCGCGCGAGATGACCTGGTTCGGGCAGAGCCTGTTCCTTCAGGCCGAGCGCACCCGGGGGCTGAACAATCCCGCCTAT
>JAKAZP010000105.1 GCA_021815905.1 Pseudomonadota bacterium
CGCGCGCGCGCGGCGCGCAGCTCATCGCGCGAGAGCGACTCGAGCGCATCGAGGTGGCGCAGCAGGGCCGCCTTCAGGCTCGCGGACATCGCGGCCGGATTGCGGTGCGCGCCACCGAGCGGCTCCTCGATGACCTCATCGAGCAGGCCGAGCTTCCAGAGCCGATCGGCGGTCAGGTTGAGCGACTCGGCCGCGGCCTCCTTCTTTTCCTGACTCTTCCACAGGATCGAGGCGCAGCCCTCCGGGGAGATCACCGAGTAGGTGCTGTACTGCAGCATGAGCAGCCGGTCGCACACGCCGATCGCGAGCGCGCCGCCGGATCCACCCTCCCCCGTCACCACCGTCAAGATCGGCACGCTCAGCACCGACATCTCGAACAGATTGCGCGCGATCGCCTCGCTCTGGCCGCGCTCCTCGGCGCCGACGCCCGGATAGGCGCCCTGGGTGTCGATCAGCGTCACGAGCGGCAGCCCGAAGCGCTCGGCGAGC
Organism: Pseudomonadota bacterium; assembly: GCA_021815905.1. The sequence goes on from JAKAZP010000105.1 coordinate 490, forward strand.
CGCATGAGGCGCAGCGCCTTGCGGTAGCCCTCGGGCTTGGGCATGCCGTAGTTGCGCCGCACGCGCTCCTTGGTGTCGCGGCCTTTCTGATGCCCGATGATCATGATCGCCCGGCCCTCGATCCGGCAGAGGCCACCGACGATCGCCTGATCGTCCGCGAACATCCGATCGCCGTGCAGCTCGTTGAAGTCGCTGCAGATGGCCGCAATGTAATCGAGCGTGTAGGGACGGCGCGGGTGACGCGCGAGCTGCGTGATCTGCCACGGCGTGAGGCTCGCGAAGATGCTCGTCGTGAGCTGGCGGCTCTTGCCCTGCAGCCGCGTGATCTCCTCCTGGATGTTGACCTCGGACTCGGATGTGACGTGCCTCAGCTCCTCGATCTTCGCTTCGAGCTCGGCGATCGGCTGTTCGAAATCCAGGAAGGCGACGGCCATCTATGCTTCACCGCGGTTGTGACGCTGCGCGAGGGTAAGGGGCCGCCGCCGTGTGCGCAAGCGGGACGGCCACGCCCGTCAGCGTCCGTCCGCCGACACCGTGGGTCCGGGGCTCGCCGCCGGCGCGGCGTAGACCACCTCGACGGCGCCCCGTCCGAGCAGCGCCTCGAGCGCATCGATGAGCTCGCCGCTCGCGCGCACCGTCCACTCCGGTCCGAGAGTCAGCGCACCGTGCGCGCCCGCGCCGGCGTACTCGACCGTCACCGGGCAGGGACCGGGACGAAACGCGCCGAGCACCTCCGCGAAGCGCGCCTGCAGCAGCGGCGTCGGTCCCTCGAGCGGCCATCTGACGACGACGCGTCGGGCCCGCTGCTCGCAGATTCTCGCAAGATCGCTGATGCGTCGGGCGGAGAGACGCCAGGAGTCGCTGAACTCGTCGAAGCGCAGCTGTCCCTCGACGAGAATCAACGCGTCCTTGACGATGAGGTCGCGGTGCTTCTGATAGACCTCCTCGAACAGGGAGGTTTCGATCCTCCCGGTGCGGTCATCGAGCGTCAGAATGACGCGAGGCCCGCGCTTTCGCACCTCGTCGATGAGGCCGGCGACGGCGACCGGCTTGCCGCCGCCGAAACGCGCGCCCTCCGGCCCCGCGGGCCGCACGCTCGCGGTCCAGGGCTCCCCGCTGACGAGATCACCGATGCGGTGAGTGACCACGCGCTCGAGGCCGGACTCGAAGCGGCCGATGGGGTGCCCCGTCAGATAGAGTCCGAGCGTCTCGCGCTCGCCGGCCAGCCGCGTCGACTCGGGCCACTCCGCGAGGCTCGCGCACGGGGGCGCGGGCGCGGGCGTGCTCGCGACCGGCGCCGTCGCGGACGCTCCGGCCTCGAGTCCGAACATGTCGTTCTGACCGGCCTCCTCGGCCTTGGAGTTCTGTCCCCCGAGCTGCATCGCCGCCGGAAGAGAGTGCATGAGCGTCGCCCGGTTCGGGCCGAGCGCATCGAGGCTGCCCGAGCGCAGCAATGCCTCCAGCACCCGGCGGTTGACCTTCTGCAGATCGAGCCGGCGGCACAGGTCCTGGAGACTCGTGTACGGGCCGCCGGTCTCGCGCTCCGCGATGATGACTTCGACGGCGCCGCGGCCGACGCCGCGGATCGCCCCCAGGCCGTAGCGGATGGAGCTCGCGCCGCTCACCGCGAACTCGTAGACCGAGGAGTTGATGTCGGGTGGCTGCACCGCGAGTCCGATGCTCTCGCACTCGCGCACCAGCCCCACGACCTTGTCCGTATGGTCCATGTCTGCGGACAGCACCGCGGCCATGAACGCTCCCGGGAAGTGCGCCTTCAGATAGGCGGTCTGGTAGGAGACCAGCGCGTAGGCCGCGGCATGGCTTTTGTTGAATCCGTAGCCGGCGAACTTCTCCATCTGATCGAAGACCGCGTTCGCGGCCGACTCCGCGAGCCCGCGCGCGGTCGCACCGGCGACGAACACTCCACGCTGCTTGGCCATCTCCTCGGGCTTCTTCTTGCCCATCGCGCGGCGCAGCAGATCCGCGCCCCCCAGGCTGTATCCGGCGAGGCGTTGCGCGATCTGCATCACCTGCTCCTGGTATACGAACACGCCGTAGGTGATCCGCAGCACTTCCTCCATGTCCGGATGGAGATACTCCGGCTTCTTGCCGCCTTTGCAGGCGACGTATTCCGGGATCAGCTCCATCGGTCCCGGCCGGAACAGAGCGCCGAGCGCGATGAGGTCCTCGAAGCGGTCGGGCTTGGCATCCTTCAGCAGCCGCTGCATGCCGCTCGACTCGAACTGGAACACCGCCGCGGTCTGCGCCTTCTTGAACAGCTCGTACGTGGCGGCATCGTCGAGCGGGATCCGGGCGATCTCGAGGAGCGATTCACCGGCCCCGGCGCGCAGCGCGTTGATCGCCTTCACCGTCCGATCGATGATCGTGAGCGTCCGCAGCCCGAGGAAGTCGAATTTCACCAGGCCCGCCGCCTCGACATCGTCCTTGTCGAACTGCGTGACCAGGCTCGCGCCCGACTCGTCGCAGTAGAGCGGAGCGAAATCCGTGAGCACCGACGGCGCGATCACCACGCCGCCGGCGTGCATGCCGGCATTGCGCGTGAGCCCCTCGAGCGAGCGCGCGAGATCGATGAGGTTGTGCACGTCCTCTTCGGCGTCGTAGAGCTTCTTGAGCTCCGGCTCCTTCTCGAGCGCCTCAGCGAGCGTGATGCCGAGCTCGAAAGGGATGAGCTTCGCGATGCGGTCGACGTAGCCATAGGTCATCCCGAGCACTCGGCCGACGTCGCGCACGACGGCCTTCGCGGCCATGGTGCCGTAGGTGATGATCTGCGACACGCGCTCGCGGCCGTAGCGGCCGGCGACGTACTCGATGACCCGATCGCGCCCCTCCATGCAGAAGTCGACGTCGAAGTCGGGCATGGAGACGCGCTCGGGATTCAGGAAGCGCTCGAACAGAAGATCGTAGTGGATCGGGTCGAGGTCGGTGATCGAGAGGCTGTAGGCGACGAGGGAGCCGGCGCCCGATCCGCGGCCGGGACCCACCGGCACGCCGTTCGCGCGCGCCCAGCGGATGAAGTCGGCGACGATGAGAAAGTAGCCGGCGAAGCCCATCTGGCAGATGACCTCGAGCTCGGCCGCGAGGCGTGCCCGATAGTCGCCGGCCGCCGGCTCTGCCGCCCGGCCGATCTGCGCCAGGCGCCGCTCGAGGCCCGCGCCCGCCTCCCGGCGCAGGAAGTCCTCCGTGCTCATGCCGCCCGGCACCGGATACGCCGGCAGCCGCGCCTCGCCGAGCTTCAGCGTAAGGCTCGAGCGGCGGGCGATCTCGACCGAGTTGGCGAGCGCCTCGGGGATGTCCGCGAACAGCCGCCGCATCTCCTGCGGCGTGCGCAGATACTGCTGCGCGGTGTAGCGGCGCGTGCGGCCGGTGTCGGCAAGCAGCGTGCCGTCGTGAATGCAGACGCGTGCCTCGTGCGATTCGAAGTGCCCGGGCTCGAGGAAGCGCACGTCGTTGGTGGCGACGACCGGAACCCCGTGACGGCTCGCGAGCGCCACGGCCGAGGCGATGTAGGGCTCCTCCTCCGGGCGCCCGAGGCGCTGCAGCTCGATGTAGAAGCGCTCGGGGAGCAGCGCGAGCCAGTCCTCGAGCGAGCGCTCGGCGTCGTGCTCGCGGCCGTTGACGAGGGCCCGTCCGAGGTCCCCCTCGGCCGCGCACGAGAGTCCGATCAGCCCCTCGAGGCTCTGCGCCGAGAGCCATCCGCGCTCGATCATCGGCACGCCGCGCTGCTGACCCTCGAGGTAGGCGCGGCTCACCAGCCGCGTGACGTTGCGATATCCGGCCTGGCTCTGACAGATCAGCGTGAGCCGCGTCGGTTGCTGGCGCTCGCCGGCCTCGCGCACGAGCAGGTCGACGCCGACCAGGGGCTTCACGCCGCGCTCGAGGGCCGCGCGATAGAACTTCACCATCGCGAACAGATTGCTCTGATCGGTGACCGCGACCGCGGGCATGCCGGCGCCGGCGACCGCCTCGATGAGCTCGGGCACGCGCACCACGCTGTCGATCAGCGAGTACTCGGTGTGCAGCCGCAGATGCACGAAGTCCGCGGACATGGCGTCAGCCTTGCGCCTCGAGGGGTGCGAGCGGCAGCTCGCACTGCTCCTGCGGCGGCTCGCCGAGCGCGCTTCTCACCGGCCGGAACGAGCGGCGGTGCAGCGGCGAGGGCTCGCGCACCGCGAGCGCCGCGAGGTGCGCCGGCGTGCCGTAGCCCTTGTGGGCGGCGAGCTCGTAGCCCGGATAACAGGCATCGAGCGCCTCCATCATCGCATCACGGGCGGTCTTCGCGAGGATCGAGGCGGCGCTGATCGCGCCGATCCGGGCGTCGCCTTCGACGATCGCCTCGGCGGTGCAGCCGAGGCGCAGATCCTCGAGCGGGGGAATCTGGTTGCCGTCGAACCGGATGTGTGTCGGCGCGACCGGCAGGCCGAGCAGCGCGCGGCGCATCGCGAGGAAGGTCGCCCCGAGGATGTTGAGCGCGTCGATCTCGTCCCGATCGGCCCATGCGACCGACCAGGCGAGCGCGCGCGCGCGGATGAGGGCGGCGAGCCGCGCCCGCTCCGAGGGCGGCAGCACCTTCGAGTCGGCGAGCCCGTCGATCCGACGGCGCGGGTTGAGGATGACCGCCGCCGCCACCACGGGTCCGGCGAGCGGGCCGCGTCCGGCCTCGTCGACGCCGGCGATGCGCCGGGCCGCGCCCGGGATTCCTCGCGGGACGCTCATGTCGCGGCGCTCACGCCGGCCTTGGCGCTCGCGAGCTCGAGGATGGCGGCGGCCGCGCGCCCGGCGCCCCCGCCCCGCAGCTGCTCGTGTACGCGCCGGAACTCCCTCTCGAGCTCGCGCACGTAATCCCGGTCATCGAGCCGCGCGAGCAGCGCCGCACCGAGTCCGGCGCCGGTCACTTGCTCCTGAAAGAGCTCGGGAACCAGCGCGCGCCCGACCAGAAGATTCGGTTGCGAGAAATAAGGCACTTTGACCAGCCGCAGTCCACGGAGCAGGAACGCCGTCAGCGCGCCGAGACGATACGCCACGACCATCGGACGGCGCGAGAGGAGCGTTTCCAGTGTAGCGGTTCCCGAGGCGACGATGGCCGCATCACAGGCGGCCAAAGCCTGCTGCGCCTGCCCATTGAGCAGCAAAACCTCCGGCGCGCCTGGGAGTTGCGCCGCATTTCTCTCGAATGCCTCACGAACTCGGGCGGTCGCCATGGGCGCGACGAAGCGCATCTGCGGCCGCTGCGCCGCGATCCACGCGGCGGCGGCGAGAAAGTCCCGCCCGAGCCGCTCGACCTCCCCGACCCGGCTGCCCGGCAACAGCGCGATGAGGGTCGCGCGCGGGTCGATGCCGAGCGCCGAGCGCGCGCCGCCGCGGTCGACCTCGAGTGGAATCTGATCCGCGAGCGGATGGCCGACGAACTCGGCGCGCACGCCGTGGCGGCAGAAGAACCCGGTCTCGAAGGGCAGCAGACACAGGACGAGATCGCAGGCGGCTGCGATCCGGCGCACCCTCCCCTGCCGCCAAGCCCAGATCTGCGGCGCGACGTATTGCACGGTCCGTACGCCGCCGCGCCTGAGGCGTGCCGCAAGCCCGAGGTTGAAGGCCGGCGCATCGATGCCGACGAACACGTGCGGCCGCTCCTCGGCGAAGCGCCGCACGAGCGAGGCCCGAAGCCGCAGCAGCCGCGGCAGATGCGGCAGCACCTCGGCGAGCCCCATGACCGCGAGCTCCTCGGCCTGCGCCCAGGCCTCGCACCCGGCCGCGATCATCTTCGGTCCGGCGACACCGAAGCAGCGGACGTCGGGCGCGCGCGCTCTCAGCGCGCCGATCAGCGCGGCGCCGAGCTGATCCCCGGACGATTCGCCTGCGACGATGCCGACGCGCAGCGGCGCCGTTGCGGTCATCTCACGATGCTGCGAGTGGAGTGGCGAATGAACTCGACGAACAGGCGCACTTCGGCATGCTGCGCCGCGGAGGCCTCGAGCCGATCGAGCGCCTCGCTCAACTTGAGCTCGCAGCGGTAGACCAGGCGATACGCCTCGCGGATGGCGCGGACGCGCTCCTCGCTGAAGCCGCGGCGCTTCAGACCGATGGAGTTGATGGCGTGGGGCTCGGCGGGATTTCCGGCCACCATGACGTACGGCGGCACATCGCGCGTGACGATCGCGCCGCCGGCGAGGAACGCGTGCGCGCCGACCCGGGTGAACTGGTGCACCGCCGTGAGCCCGCCGAGCGTCACGCAGTCGCCGATCTCGACATGTCCGGCGAGCGCGGCGCAGTTGGCGAACACGGTATTCGAACCGACCACGCAGTCGTGCGCGACGTGCGAATAGGCCATGAAGAGATTGTCGTGTCCGATCCGGGTCACGCCGGAATCGTGCCCGGTGCCGCGGTTGACCGTGCAATTCTCGCGAAAGACATTGCGGTCGCCGATCTCGAGCCGCGTCGGCTCGCCGGCGTACTTCTTGTCCTGCGGATCATCGCCGATCGAGGCGAACTGGAAGACCCGGTTGCCCGCGCCGATGTCCGTCGGTCCCTTGATCACCGCGTGCGGGCCGACCACGGTGCCGGCCCCGATCCGCACGTCCGGGCCGATCACGCTGAACGGCCCCACGACCACATCCGCCGCAAGCTCCGCCCGCGGCGAGACGATGGCATGCGGGTCGATCATTTGCCGGTCTCCGGCGCGACCATGATCTCCGCGTGGGCCACTTCGCTCCCGCCCACCTCAGCGGCGGTCGAGAAGCGCCAGATGCCCTTCAGACACCGGTCCATCTGCGCCCGCAGCACGAGCTGATCGCCCGGCTCCACCGGTTTCCTGAAGCGCGCCTTGTCGATGCCGACGAAGTAGAAGCGGGTCTGCGCGTCGGGAATGACATTCGCGCTGAGGAAGGTGAGGATGCCCGCCGCCTGCGCCAGCGCCTCGATGATGATGACTCCCGGCATGACCGGCCGGCCGGGGAAGTGCCCGGGAAAGTACGGCTCGTTGTAGGTCACGTTCTTCAGCGCGCGGATGCTCTCGCCGCTGCGCCATTCGAGCACCCGGTCGACCAGCAGGAACGGATAGCGGTGCGGAAGCTGCCGCAGAATGCCTTGAATGTCGATCTGCAACGGATCAGTCATCATGTTCTTCCTGATCGGGGCCGCCGGAGGCTCGGTGCTCGAGCGCTTTCAGCCGTGCGGCGAGCGAATCAATGCGTTTGAAGCGCGCCACCAGCCGGCGCCACGTATGGGCTTCCTCGAGGGGAATGCCTCCGGAGTATACCCCCGGCCGCGAGATCGAATGGCTGACCATGGTGCGGCCGGTGATCACCACATCGTCGCAGATCGTGAGGTGCCCGCCGATCCCCACCTGTCCCCCGATCATGCAACGCCGTCCGACCGTGGTGCTGCCGGAGATCCCGACGCTCGCGGCGAGCGCGCTGTGTGCGCCGAGGCGTACGTTGTGGGCGATCATGATGAGGTTGTCGAGCTTCACACCCTCCTCGATCACGGTGTCCTCGATGGCGCCGCGATCGATGGTGGTGTT
>JAKAZP010000106.1 GCA_021815905.1 Pseudomonadota bacterium
CGTCGATGCCGGCACGATGAGCAGATCTCCCTCGCCGAGGCCGAGACCGCTGCGGTGCGTGAGCAGATCCCTGATCGTCATGTGCGCCGTCGCGTACGGGTCGTACATCCGAAAACCCGGCAGGTGTGCGGCGACGTGATCGCTCCACTTGAGCTTGCCCTCTTCGGCGAGGATGGCCAACGCCGCGGAGGTAAAAGCCTTGGTCTCCGATCCGATGGGAAAGAGCGTATGAGCATTCACCGGTGCCCGAGTGACGATGCTGCGCACGCCGTATCCCTTGGCGACGACCGTCCTGCCGTTCTCGACGATCGCGAGTGACAGGCCCGGCGTGCCGAATGCCCGCATGGCCGAGTGCACCATGTGATCGAGATCGGGCGGCGGAGCGGCCCGCGCCGGCATCGCAGGGAGCACGCCGCCTGCGAGAAGCGCCGTGAGCGCGAGAGCGGTGCGCCACGGGCGGCGCGCGCGAGGATTGATTTCGCGCATCAGTACCTCAGGCTGAAATTCGCGAGCCCGAACGCGAAGATGAGCCAGAGGCCGTAGAGCCCGCAGAGCCCGAGCACCGCCTCGCCGCAGCGCGCGAGCCAGCCGCCGGGCCCGCCCCACACCCGCAGCGCCGACTCCGCGACGATCGCGAGCGCGCCCACGATACCGAGCACCGAGATCACGTAGGCGCCGATCATGGGACCGTTGAGAGCCCAGTCATTGTCGAGCAGCAGCACGACGACGCTGATCCAGCCACCGATCATCGCGAGCAGCACGAGCGCACCGATCCGGGATGCCAGCCTCAGTTGCCGCTGCAGCCGTGGCAGCGCCAGCACCTTACCGACCCGCCGTCGGACGATCCACCCTCCGAGCCAGATCGCGAGCGTCAGGATCAGCACGCCGCTGAAGACGCTGAGCATGATCTTCAGATCCGAGAGCTTCTTCAGTCCATGAACTCTCTGCAGCACGAACACCGGCGGAAAATCGTTCGCGATCCAGTAGCGGATGCGCCCGGACGGGGCGGCCACGAACTTCAGGTGCGACTGTCCCCCCACCCGCCTGTAATCGAGCGGCCCCACCTCGCGCCAGGTGAGCGGCGTGCCGCTCAGATGAGTGAGCATCCCGATCTCGATCCGCCCGTCCGGCAATGCCGTCACGGGGGTTTCCGTGAATGCGCTGAGCATGCTCAGCGCGCTCACGATACGCCGGGAGGGCGTGTACCAGCCCGCCACGCGCGCCGCATCGGCCTGCGCCTGCGCTCGCGGAACGGTGCGCTCCGCGGGAGTCTGGTAGGGAAAATAGCGGTCGAGAAACGCCCGAAAGATCGCGACTCGCACGCCCTCGGCCGCTCCGCCGGTCCCGGCGCTGTTCAGCGCGATGAAGAACCCGACGTTCCTGCCGAGCAGCAGGTGCAGGTCGGAGTGAAACCAGTCGGTGTCGCCGCCGTGCCCGATGATCGAGAGACCGTTGCGGTTCTCCTGATAGAAGCCGAGGTCGAACCCGTTCATCCCCGGCGCCATCCGCGACTGCGGTGAGTGCATCAGGGCGAGCGTCTGCGGATCGAGGATCGGCGCGCCGCCGTCGCTGCCGTCACCAAGCTGCGCGATCATGAAGCGCGCCATGTCGGTGGCGGTGGTCGAGAGGGCGCCCGCCGGGGAGACTTCGATGTATTCGAAACCCTTCGGTTTGCCGGATGCGGTCGCATACCCCTGGGAGACCTCGGCCATCAGTGCCGCCGGCGGGGGCTGCTCGAAGGTCGAATGATTCATGCCGAGCGGCTGGAAGATATGCCGCTCGATGTACTCATCGAACGGCTCTCCCGAGAGCCGCTGCACGATGTAGCCGGCGAGCGTCGCGCCGAAATTGGAATAGGCGGTGATCCTGCCCGGGGGAAAGATCCGCGCGGGCATGTGGCGGGTGAGATACTCCCGCAGCGGCAACAGCCCCCGGGCCGAGCCCGGCATCATCTGCGAGATGGTGTCCTCGAATCCCGGGGTATGCGTCATGAGATCGCGCATGGTGATCGGCCGGCCGAACTTCGGCGGCACCCGGAAGCCGAGATAGGTGTCGATGTTCTGATCGAGGTTGATCTTGCCCGCCTGAACCAGCTGCATCACGGCAGTCCAGGTGAAGAGCTTCGAGATCGAGCCGGCCCGGAACAGCGTGCGATTCGCGGACACGGGCGCCCGGGTCCCGACGTCGGAGAACCCGTAACCTTTCGCGAACAGCAGCTTGCCACCCGACACCACGGCAACGGACGCGCCGGCGATGTTGGCGCGATGGATGGCATAGGGAACCAGGCCGTCGAAGAACGCGCCGAGATCGCTCGCCGTCAGCGCATGAGTGCCCGAGGCCATCGCGCCGGATTCCGGCCATGCGATCGACGTCGCCGCACGCGGGCTTGTCGCGACCGGCGTTGCCGCGGCCGCAGGTGCGGCGACGGGCGCCGGCTCCGCCGTCACAGGACCGGTGGCGAGAGAGCACATCAGGACCGCCGCCGCGGCGCACAAGCCGCGCACAGGTCGGCGCACGCGGGACGCGAGTGACCCGGATCGATCCGGCCGCGGGCCCAAGGCGCATACCATGGCTCGCCCCCTCAGAGCCGCAGATCGATGGTCGCGCCGATCGTGCGCGGTTCCTGGATGGCGATCGCACCTCCGAAGTCAGGTGTCGCCGAGTTCGTGTAGTAAGTCAGTCCGCGCGTGTCGGCCAGGTTCTTGCAGTAGACGGTAAACGACCAACGCCCGTTGTCGAGGCCGGCGCGCAGGTTGAGCGTGTTGTAGCCGCCCATGTCGACGCGCGGATTCGGCTCGAACGCAATGGCTCCGCCCACGACCGCCACGGTCGCGGAGAAGTCGTTGTAGCGCGAGCCGATGTAGCTCCAGGTCGCCCCGACGACGGCGTCGAAGTTACCGAAAGCGCTCCAGGTGTAGGACGCATCGAGCGAGTTGCTCAACTTGGGCGCGTAGGGCAGGCGATCGCCATTGACTCCGCCCGCCGCCGGCGCATCCGCCGTCAGGTGGGCATCCACGTAGGAGCCGGTGAGCCTGAAGTTGAGGCCGTTCAATGGCGTGAGCCCCAGCGTCCACTCGAAGCCCTTGCTGGTCGCCGTGCCGCCGTTGGCGTTGATGCCGAAGTTGTCGACGTACTCGAACAGCTGGATCCGCTTCCACTGGACGAGGAAGGCGTCCAGATCGAGCGACAGCCGGTTGGCGAGCTGGATCGACTTGACGCCGAGCTCGTAGTTGACCGTCGAGTCGGACTGGTAGGTGCGGGCGACGGCACCGGGGGCGATCGGCGGCAGCGCGTTCGGTCCTCCGGGACGATAGCCGCTCGCCACGCGCACGTACGCCATGGTGTTGCGGCTCACGTGCCAGCGCGGCGCGACCGAGTAGAGGAAGTCGGTGCCGGTCGAGGATCCCCCGGTCACCTGGGCGGGATTCACCAGCAACCCGCCGACCAGCTCGTTCTCGGACTGCTTGTTCTCGGACCAACGCCCGCCGAGCGCGAGGTCGAACTCGGGATTGAAGTGGTAGGTGATCTGACCGTAGCCGGACCACTCGCGGTAGACCGCATCGAGATTCGCGTTCTCGAGCGAGGGCAGCCCCGTCGAAGCCAGCGTCGGAATGATGAACGTGGGCAGCGTCTGCGCGAGGGTCGAGGACTCATGGGTGTAGTACGCACCGACCAGCCACTCGAGCGTCCGCCCCCTGGAGGACTCGAGCCGCAGTTCCTCCGTGACCTTCTTGACGTAGAGATCATTGGTCTCGGCGACCCCGGCGTTGGTGCCGGGCGGCAACAGAGTGTCCGTCAGCATGCCGAAGGTGAATCCCGGAGCCACCGTGGTGGAAGTGGTATCGGTGAACTGATCCTCGGCCGTGGTGCCGTAACCGGTGATCGAGGTCAGGGTGCCCCAGCCGAGGTTCCATTGGAGCTTGGCGCTGTCGATGACGTATCTGAATGTCGAGGGCTCGTTGATGAAGCGATGCTGATCGTACTGGCCATCGGAGGGCTGCAGCTGGTTCGCCGGCGGGGTGAGCGGCGTACCGGCGGCGCCCACGACATCGATCTCGGGGGTGCCGTCGGTGTGCTCGGTCTGGCCGAAGGCCGTCAACCGGATCGAGAAGTCGTCGGTGACGTTGACCAGGAACGACCCGCGCGCGCCCTCGCGGTAGCCACGATTGACGCCTCTCTCGTGAAGCTGCGGATCGTCGATGTAGCCGGGCAGGCGGGTATAGAAGCCGTCCAGGCGGAATGCGGCAATACCGCCGACCGGGATGTTGAGCATCGCCTTGTACGAGGGGCCGTTGCCGCCGTGAGCGACCTCCTCGTCGCCGAGCTGGAAGGCGGCCGAGAACCGCCGCGGGTCGGGCGGGTTGGTGACGTACTTGAGCAGGCCGCCTTCGCTGCCGGCTCCGTACAACGTGCCCTGCGGGCCGCGCAGCACCTCCACCCGCTCGAGGTCCCAGGTGTCGAAGTCGCCGGCGGCGATCGCGCCGTTGGCGAGCGCGTTGCTCGAGCCGAAGGGAACGTCGTCGACGTAGGTGGTCACCGTCGAGCCGACGCCGCCCACGTTCTCGCCGCGCAACGTCAGGCGATCGAGTCCGGGGGCCGTCAACTCCACCGACAGACCCGGCACCTGGGTCTCGAGATCGGCGAAATCCACGAGCTGCTCCCGCTGGAGCTGGTTGCCGGTGATCGCGGTCACCCCCATGGGCACCTCGAGCAGCCTTTCGTGGCGCTTGGTCGCCGTGACGATCACTTCCTGAAGCCTGGTCGCTTCGGTCTGCCTGCTGGCGGGTGCATCCCCAGCCTGCGCAACCTGGCCCGCCACGAAGGCGGAGGTTAGCGCGAGCAGCATGGGCTGTGAGAGGCGCGTTGTTCTCGACATGACCATTCTCCCCCTGGCGAGGCGGCTCGCCACGTCTCATTCAGTGCGGCAAGAGTTCTCGAAGCTCAAAATGACACCATGAAGCTCGCGAGGCCCAGATGGATCACGGCCCAAAGGCCCCACAGACCCGCGATCCCGAGGATGAGCTCACCGCCGCGGGCCAGCATTCCACCGGGTCCCACCCGCAGGCGCAGTCCGGCGTTGGCGATCATCGCGAGGCTGCCGAGGATCGCGAGCACGCCCATGACATAGAGCGGGATGAAGCGCCCGAGCAGCTCGCCACCGACCAGGGCAACGAGTCCCGAAAGGCTCGCGAAGAACGCCACCCATCCGGCGAAGAGCAGCAGATAGACCACCGCGCCGAGGCGCGAGGCGAGTCGAAACCCCGCTTCGAGCGGCGCCAGCCGCAGCGGCCGCTGGAAGCGATGCCGGACGACTGCGCCCCCGATCCAGACCCCGACGGTGAGCAGCATGACGGCGAGGAACAGCCCTCCGAAGAGCTTGAGAAGCGAGCTCTGCCCCAACCCGTGGATGCGCAGGTCGATGTCGACCGGAATCGTGTCGTCGGACACCCAGTACTTGATCCGCCCCGCGCGGCCCGCGACGAATTTGAGGTGCGCCTGACCGCCCACCTCCCGCCAGGTGAGCGGCCCCACCTCGCGCCAGCGCACCGGAACGCCGCTCAGGTGGGTGAGCTCGCTGTCCGCGATCTCGCCATCCGGCCGCTCCGTGACCGACGACTGACTGATGGCGGTCAGAATCCGCAGAGCCGTGTGCCGGCTCGATCCATAGAACCCGGACACGCGCGCGGCATCCTTCCCGGGGTCGGCTACGGTGGCCTCCTTCGGCGGAGTGTAGGGAAAATAGCGATCGAGGAAGCGGCGGAAGATGGCGACCCGCACGCTCTCCGCCGCGCCGGCGTTGCCGGTGCTGTTCAGCATGATGGCGAGCCCCACGCCCTTGTCGAGCAGGAGATGCACGTCGGAATGAAAGGCGCCGGTATCGCCGGCGTGTCCGATGATGCGCAAGCCGTTGCGGTTCTCGTCGTAGAAACCGAGGTCCATGCCGTTCATGCCGGGAACGGGACGTCCCTGAGGCGTATGCATCTGCTGAATCGTGGCGGGACTCAGGATCTGCGCGCCGGCGTAGCTGCCGTCATCGAGCTGCGCCAGCATGAACTTCCCGAGGTCGGTGACCGTGGTGGTGAGCGCGCCGGCCGGCGCGGCTTCGACCAGCTCGAAAGGCACCGTGCTTCCGTCCGCGGCCCGACGATAGCCGCTCGCCATGAGCGGCTGCAGGTTCGCCGGAAGCGGCTGTTGGAACGTCGCGTGCGCCATCCCAAGCGGCTGCAGGATGTGGCGCGCGACGTACTCCTCGAACGGCTCGCCCGAGACGCGCTGCACGATGTATCCGGCGAGCGTGGCGCCGTAGTTCGAGTAGGCGACCACCTTGCCGGGCCGGAAGATCACCGGCGGCATGTGGCGGATGAGATATTGCCGCAGCGGAAAGAGCTGGCTCGGCTTGGCGACGAACAGGTCCGTCACCGTGTCCTCGAAGCCCGCCGAGTGCGTCATCAGGTCGCGCAGCGTGATCGGGCGGCCGTAAGGCTCGGGAACCTTGAAATCGAGGTAGTCGTTGATGTTCCGATCGAGGTCGAGCCTGCCCGCCTGGACGAGCTGCATCACGGCCGTCCAGGTGAACAGCTTCGACACCGAGCCCGCCCGAAAGAGCGTGCGATCGGGAACGACCGGCCGGCGCGACTTCACGTCGGCAAAGCCATAGCCCTTCGAGAACAGCAGGTGCCCGTTCGCGACCACGGCCACCGCGGCGCCCGCGATATTGGCTCGCGCGATGGCGTACGGAATCATGCCGCCGAGGAAGGCGCTCAGATCCTTTCGGGTGAGCTGCGGTGGCCCGGAGGCGACCGCCATCGGGCCGGCGAGCCTGGCGGGCGCAGCCGGCGGGGTCCGCGCGGCGGTCGACGGCGCGGCGCCCGCGGCAAGAGCGAACGCCGGCGCCATGAAAGCGAGCAGCAGCGCCGCGCTCCGGATTCCGACTCCCCTCAGCATCACGGCGCGCTCAATAACGGAAGCTGAAGTTGGCGAGCTGGAAGGCGAAGATTGCCCAGATCGCGTACAGCGCCGCGAGCCCGAGCAACGCCTCCCCCGTGCGGACCAGCCATCCACCCGGTCCGCGCAGCACCCGCCGGCCGGCTTCCGCGAACACCGCGAGCGCCCCGAGCACCGCCAGCGCGCCGAGGAGATAGGCGAGGACCAGCACCCCGGTGATGCCGTTGGCGCCATTCAGCAGAGCGTCGAATGCCCCCAGCCAGGCCGAGAGCGCCGCGAGCATCACGATCGCGCCCAGCCGGGAGGCGAGGCGAAGCCGCTTCTCGAGCGCGGTGACGAGCAGCGGCCGCTGGAATCGGCGCCGCACGATCCATCCTCCCAGCCAGATGGCGAGAGTCAGGACGAGCGCCGCGATGACGGCGGACCCCATCCAGATGACATCGCCCTTCTGCCGCAGCCCATGGACTTTCTGAAAGACCATGACGGGCAGGAAGTCGTCGGAGATCCAATAGCGGATGCGTCCCCGGGTACCGGTCACGAATTTGAGGTGCGACTGGCCGCCGACCTCGCGGTACGTGAGCGGGCCGACTTCCCGCCAGCGCTTCGGCACCCCGGCGAGGTTCTTGAGCATCGCCACCTGGATCTCACCGTTCGGCAGCGAGCTCACGCTCGACTGACTCAGCACGTTCAGCAGCCCGAGAGCGCTGTCGATGCGGCGCGATGTGAGGTACCAGCCCGCGACCCGTGCCGCATCCGCCCGCGGATGAGCGAGGGTCGGCTCGATGGGCGGCGTGTAGGGAAAATAGCGGTCGAGAAACGCACGGAATATCGCGACGCGCACCTGTTCGGCCGCCCCGCCCGTGCCGAGACTGTTGAGCGAGATGAAGAAGCCGACGTCCTTGTCGAGCAGCAGATGCAGATCGCTGTGGAAGTAATTGGTGTCGCCCGCGTGGCCGATGATGCGCAGGCCATTGCGGTTCTCCTGGTAGAAGCCGAGATCGAACCCGTTCATCCCAGGGGCCATGCGCGACTGCG
>JAKAZP010000107.1 GCA_021815905.1 Pseudomonadota bacterium
GGCAGTGGATTGCTGTTCTCGATGAGCCGCTCGGTGCCGTATTTCTACGCCTTCGCCTCGGCGCTCCTCGCGACCGTGATCTTCGCCGCCGCGGAGCTGCGCGCCGGGCGCGAGGTCGGAGGCGGCGGCGGCGCGCCGGGGGCCCCGGGCGGCCCTAGCGTGCGAGCGTGACGCTTACCGGGCAGTGGTCGCTCCCCATGACGTCGGCGTGGATCCCGGCGGCCTTGACCGCCTTGCGCAGCCGCGCCGACACCAGGATGTAGTCGATCCTCCATCCGACGTTGCGCGCGCGCGAGTTGGCGAAGCGGCTCCACCAGCTGTAGTGGCCATTGCCCTGTTTGAACAGTCGGAAGGTGTCGATGAACCCCGCGTCGATGAAGCTCTGAAATCCCGCGCGCTCCTCGTCGGTGAAGCCCTTCTTGCCGCGGTTGGGCTTGGGATTTGCGAGGTCGAGCTCGGTGTGCGCAACGTTGAGATCGCCGCAGAAGAGCACGGGTTTCTTCTTCTCGAGCTGCTTCAGATACGCGAGGAACGCGGGATCCCAGTGCTCGTGCCGCAGCTTCAGGCGGCTGAGGTCGTCCTTCGCGTTCGGCGTGTAGACCGTGACCACGTAGAGCCCGGGAAACTCCGCGGTGATGACCCGCCCTTCCTCGCTGCTGTCGCGCTCGAGCTCGTCGGCGAACTTGAACCGCCTGGCGAACGTCTTCGGGAAGCCGTTGGTGACCGCGATCGGCGCCTCTTTCGAGAAGATCGCGGTGCCGGAGTAGCCTTTCTTTACGGCCGAGTTCCAGTACTCGTGATATTCCGGCAGATCGATCTCGATCTGGCCGCGCTCGGCTTTGGTCTCCTGCAGACACAGCACGTCGGGGCGGTGCGCCTCGATGAATTTCTGCAGCAGACCCTTGTTGATGACGGCGCGGATGCCGTTCACGTTCCAGGAATACACCTTCATGGCCTGGACGAATATACAGACCGCCGCCGGCACGCTCAAGCACGGGATCGCAGCCGGCGAGCGATCTCTCGAGCCGCTCTGGTCTGCACGGCGACGAGCCTCGATAATCGAGGCTCGCGCGCTCGAGTCGCCGTGACACCGTGTCAGCTCGCGGCGGCGCCCATTTCCGCCCCAGGGAGGATCGCCTTGGCCCTTTCTCCGCTTGCCGGCAAGCCGGCGCCGAAGCAGATGCTGATCGACCCGGCACGGCTCGAGCGCGAGTTCTACGCCGTGAGGCCCGATCCCGGCATTCCCGAGCAGCGCGTCAGCTTCGGCACCAGCGGGCATCGCGGCTCGCCGCTCAAGGGCTCCTTCAACGAGGCGCACATCCTCGCGATCACCCAGGCGATCTGCGAGTACCGCGCGGGCCGCGGCATCAGCGGACCGCTGTACATGGGCCGCGATCCGCACGCCGTGTCCGCTCCCGCGCAACGCAGCGCGCTCGAGGTGCTCGCGGCTCACGGGGTCGAGGTGGTGATCCAGAGCGGCGCGGGCTTCACGCCGACACCGGTGATATCGCGCGCCATCCTGGTCCACAACCGCGACCGCAGCGAGCGCCTCGCCGACGGCATCGTCATCACCCCGTCGCACAATCCTCCCGAGGACGGTGGCTTCAAATACAACCCGCCGAACGGCGGCCCGGCGGAAGGCGAGATCACGGGTTGGATTCAGGCGAGAGCCAATGAGCTGCTCGGCGCGCAGGCGGGCACGATCCGGCGGATCGCGCCCGATGCGGCGCTGAAGGCGGGGACGACGCATGAGCGGGACTTCATCGCTCCGTACGTCGAGGATCTCGGCCACGTCATCGACATGGAGGCGATCGCCGCGGCGCACCTGTCCCTGGGGGTCGATCCGCTCGGCGGCGCCGCCGTGGGGTACTGGGCGCCGATCAACCGCCGGTACGGTCTCGACATCGACATCGTCAATCCGAAGGTCGACCCGACCTTCGCCTTCATGACGGTCGACCACGACGGCAAGATCCGCATGGACTGCTCGAGCCCCTATGCGATGGCGGGACTGCTCGGGCTGAAGGATCGCTACCAGGTGGCGTTCGCCAACGACACCGACGCCGACCGCCACGGCATCGTGACGCCGTCCGCGGGACTGCTCAACCCCAACCATTATCTGGCGGTGGCGATCGACTACCTGCTCACGCACCGCCCGCAGTGGAGCGGCGCCGCCGCGGTGGGCAAGACGCTCGTCTCGAGCGGCCTCATCGATCGGGTGAGCGCGCGGCACGGGCGCGCGCTCATGGAAGTGCCGGTGGGCTTCAAGTGGTTCGCACCCGGGCTCCTCGCCGGCTCCATCTGCTTCGCCGGAGAGGAGAGCGCCGGGGCCAGCTTCCTGCGCCGCGACGGCGCGGTGTGGACCACCGACAAGGACGGGCTCATCATGAGCCTGCTGGCGGCCGAGATCATGGCGAAGACGGGCAAGGACCCCGGTGAGCACTACCGCGCGCTCACCGCCGAGCTCGGGACGCCGTGGTACACGCGCATCGACGCTCCGGCGAGCCCCGAGCAGAAGGCGCGGATCGGGCGGCTGACGCCCGAGTCGGTGCTCGCCACGACGCTCGCCGGCGAGCCCATCACGACCAAGCTCACGCGCGCGCCGGGCAATGGGGCGTCGATCGGCGGGCTGAAGATCGGGACCGCGAGCGGGTGGTTCGCGGCGCGGCCCTCGGGAACCGAGAACCTCTACAAGATTTACGCCGAGAGCTTCAAGAGCGAGCGCCACCTCGGGGCGCTCGTCGCCGAGGCGCAGCGGATCGTCAGCGACGCCCTCGGGGGCTTCGGGAGAGACACGGCATGAATTCGACCCAACACCTGAATCGGTCGGGCCAGAGCCTCTGGCTCGACAACATCACGCGCGAGCTGCTCACGAGCGGCACGCTGAAGCGCTACATCGGGGAGCTGTCGGTGACGGGGCTCACCTCCAATCCGACCATCTTCGATCAGGCGATGAAGCACGGCTCGGCTTATGACGAGGACATTCGCCGCCTCGCCTCCGGGGGTCTCGAGGGCGAGAAGCTCTTCTTCGAGATCGGCGTCGAGGACCTCAGGCGCGCCGCGGATCTGTTCCGTGCCGTGCACGAGCGAACGGCCGGAGTGGATGGCTGGGTTTCGCTCGAGGTTTCGCCACACCTCGCCTATGACACCCACTCGACGCTCGCCGAGGCGCGGGAGCTGCACGCGCGCGCGGCGCGGCCGAATCTCTTCATCAAGATTCCCGGAACGCGCGAGGGGCTGCCCGCGATCGAGGCGGCGATATTCGCCGGGGTGCCGGTGAACGTCACACTGCTGTTCTCCACCGAGCAATATGTGGCGGCGGCCGATGCCTGGCTGCGCGGGGTCGAGCGGCGGATCGAGGCGGGGCTCGACCCGAACGTCGCCTCGGTCGCATCGCTCTTTCTCAGTCGCTGGGACGTGGCCACCGCGAAGGCGGTGCCGGCGGCGCTCGTCAATCGCCTGGGGCTCGCGGTCGGACGCCGGGCGTACCGCTCCTACTGCGAGCTCATCGCCTCCCCGCGCTGGCTGCGGGCCCTCAACGCCGGCGCCCGCCCGCAGCGACTGCTGTTCGCGAGCACCGGCACCAAGGATCCGAAGGCCTCCGACGTGCTGTACGTCGAGGGCCTCGTGGCGCCGCTCACCATCAACACCATGCCCGAGGAGACGCTCAAGGCCTTTGCCGATCACGGCAGGGTGGGCGAGGCGATTCGCGCCGATGGCGGCGACAGCGATGAGGTGCTCGGGGAGTTTCGCAAGGCGGGCGTGGACCTCACCGCGCTTGCCGCGAGGCTGCAGAGCGAGGGCGCCCAGTCCTTCGTGAAATCCTGGGACGACCTGATGGGCGTCATCGGCTCGAAGGCGGCGGCGCTCGCGAAGGCGGCGGGCGCCTGAGCCTTCCGCCGGGCGGCGGCGCGGCTAGGGGCCGACGGGCCACACCTTGACGCCGGGTCGGCCCGCCATCCGTTGCCAGGTCTGAGAGCGGCCGAAGAGCGAAATGCCGAGATACCCGCGCATGATCAGCTTGCGGCCGCCGTCGATGAGGCGCAGCGAGCAGCCGTAGGTCTTGCCGGTGTTGGGATCGAGGATGGCGCCCCCGACGTACTTGCCGTCCTCGAGCTTCAGGTGACGCATGATCACCAGGCCGATGATGGGCTGATCCCGGCTCGCGCCGGTGCAGTGGGTGCAGCGCGCGCTGCGATCATCCGCGGGCGAGCTCGGCTCGATGCGTCCGTAGTAGAGCCCGTTTCTCTCGAAGATCCGGATGAGCCCGTCGGGCTTTCCGGTCCGGGCGTCGAGCGGCGCCCAGAGCCCGACGGGCGAGCCGAAGGTGAGCGGGGGCGGCGCGGCGAGCACCGCCATCGCGCTCGTGAGGCGGGTGAGGCTCGTGAGAGCGAGGGCGATCACCATCGCGTTCAGTATCCGGGCGTAACGTGTGCGCGGCATCGGGCACTCCGGCTCGGGGGACATGGAAGGCGGCGCGAGCACGCGGCATGCCGCCCTCAGCCGTTCTCGAGCAGCCGGCCCACGTCCGCGGCCAGCTGCTGCGAGGTGGCGCCGAGCTGCGCGAGCAGCCGCGCGCGGCCGCGCGGGCCGAAGATGAAGATCGCGCTGCTGTGATCGACCACGTAGTCGCCGTCCTTGTCGGGTTGCTCGTAGTGGTAAGCGACGCGATAGCGCTTGACGAGCGCGGTGAGCTGCGAGGCATCGCCGCGCAGGCCGATGAACTCGGGTCCGAAGTTGCCCAGGTATCTCTTCAGGACCGCCGCGGAGTCGCGCCGCGGGTCGACCGTGACGAACAGGACGCGAACCCGAGCCGCCTTCGGTCCGAGCTGGCGCAGCGCATTGGCGAGAGTGGCCATGGTCGTCGGGCAGGCGTCACCGCAGGAGGTGTAGCCGAAATAAAGCAGCACCACGTCGTGACGGAAGCTTCCGGCCGTCACCGGCGCTCCCTGGTCGCTCGTCATGTCGAGCTTGAGCGGCGCGACGAGCCCGCTCACGTTGTTGATCTTGAAGCCCTCCTGGGGGCGGGCGCACCCTGCGAGCGCGGCGCAGGCCCCGAGGAAGAGGAGCGGCGCGAGTCCCCGGACCGGGGCGGCGAGTGACGGCAGCGAGAATCGACGCTCTCTCATCCCCGGCCTCCGATTTGCACCGGCACCGCCGGCGCATCGGCCTCGCGCTTCGCGCGCCGCTGCGCCGCGAGACCCCGCGTGTAAGGCGCGATCGCGAGCCCGCGCGGGGTCGCGACGGTCGGTGAGAATTTCCAGGGCAGAAGATACGAAAGGGCGGTCGACATCGCGGATCCCGGCGCCTGACCCGGCCGCGATGGTACCAGGACCGGCGGTGAGCGGGGCGCCTCGCGCTCGGCACGTGCGGCGTGCGTGTCGGCTGCGGGCAGCCGATCGAGCGGGAGCGGCTCGAGGCCTATCCCACCGCGGGCCGCTGCACCCTCTGCCAGCGCCCGTACGAGCACGGCCACACGAGCAGCCCCACGCCGCGGCGCTGAGATCAGGAGCGGCGCGCGGGCGGGGCGCTGTGCAGGGCGAGCCAGCGCAGGATGTCGGCGCGGCGCACGAAGCCGAGCACCCGGCCGTCCTCCACCACCGGCACCTGATTGAGATCCTGCTGCGCGAGCAGGTTGAGGACGTCCATGGCGTCGTCCTCCAGGCGCACCGCGGTGACCTCGGCAAGCGGCTTCATGGCGTCCCTCACGGTCATCGAGCGGCGCTCCTCGGCGGGAATGCCCTCGATGTCGCGCTGACACACCATGCCGACCAGACGCTCGTTCTCGAGAACCGGGAAGGCGCGCTGCTCGCTGCGCTGCATGGAGTCCTCGATCAGCGTCATCAGCGGCAGATTGGCGGGAACCGTCTGGAAGCGCGTTTGCATGAGCCGGCCCACCGGCACGTCCTGCAGCAGCTCCCGGGTGAGGAGTTGGCGGTAGGACATGAGCGCCGCGTTGTTGAGGAACCAACCGATGAAGGCGAGCCAGATGCCGTTCGCGGCGCCGCTGCCGAGGTACGGCACCGACACCCCGAGCACCATGGAGATGCCGGCGCCGATCAGGAGCCAGGCGAACGCCTGCCCGAGACCCGAGGCCCACCGGGTGGCGCGCCGCAGGTCGTGAGTCGCGCCCCACATGAGCGCGCGCAGCACCCGTCCGCCATCGAGCGGGAACGCCGGCACCAGATTGAAGATCGCGAGCACGATGTTGATCTGTCCGAGCCAGAGCAGGAGCGTTCGGCCGGGATCGAGCCCGGCGAGCAGCCGCTGCAGGTCCGTCACACCGGTGATGCCCACGGTGCCCGCGGGCATGCCGGTGCTCGCGATCAGCGTGCACACGATCCCGATCGCGAGGCTGGTGAGGGGACCCACGATCGCCATCCAGAGCTCCGCCGGCCAGCGTCCCGGCTCGTGCTCGATCTGGGCCATGCCGCCGAACACGAACAGGGTGATGCGCTTGACCTGGACGCCGTAGATGCGCCCGACCAGGGAATGCGACAGCTCGTGCAGCAGGACCGAGGCGAAGAACAGGACCGCCGCGGCGAGCGCGGTGAGCCAGGAGGTGAGGGCGCTCCAGTGCGGGTGCCACTCGGGAAAGAGGCCCGAGGCGAGGCTCGTCGCGATCAAGGCGAAGATGATGAGCAGGCTCCAGTCGACGGTGATGTCGATGCCCGCGATTCTCATGAGGGGGAGCCCGCGCACGGCCGGATTGTACCAGTCGCCCGGGCGGGGGCGGTGACGGCGGAGGGCGGCCCCGCTACCATCGCTGCCGCTCATCCCCGAGGCTCGCGACGCCGATCGATGCACACCCAGCACCTGACCCGATCCAAAGGGCATCGCTCCCCGCCCGGCATGCGGGTCGCGCTGCTCTCGGCGCTGCTCTTCGGGGTGACCCCGCCGCTCGCCAAAGTGCTGCTCGAGCGCTCCTCTCCCGTGCTCCTCGCGGGGCTGCTCTACGCCGGGAGCGGGGTCGGCCTGACTCTGCTGAGAGTCGGCAGGGACCGGGCCTGGCGAGCGATGGGACTCGCTCCAGGGGAGGGCGGGTGGCTCGCCGCGGCCATCCTCTGCGGCGGAGTCCTCGCGCCGGCGCTGCTCATGCTGGGGCTCGCGCGCCTCGATGCCGCGACCGCATCGCTGCTGCTGAATCTGGAGGTCGTGTTCACGGCGCTCATCGCGTGGCTCGCCTTCCGTGAAGCGACCAGCCGGCGAGTCGTGCTGGGGCTCCTCGCGATCTTCCTGGGCGGGGCCGCGATGGCGCTGCCGAGCCGGTGGGCGAGCTCGGCAGGGGGCGCCGGACTCATTGCGGCGGCGTGCTTCTGCTGGGCGCTCGACAACAATCTCACGCGTCGCATCGCGGGCGCCGATGCGCTTGCGCTCGCGGCCGTCAAGGGGCTCGCGGCCGGGGCCGTCAACATCGCGCTCGCGCTGCTGCTCGCCGGGGCCGTGCTGCCGGCCGCCGGCCGCATCGGGGCGTCGCTGGCGCTCGGATTCGCCGGCTACGGCGTGAGCCTCGCGCTCTACATCGTCGCGCTGCGCGAGCTCGGCACCGCGCGCGCCAGCGCCTATTTCGGCACCGCGCCCTTCATCGGCGCGGCGGTCTCGCTGGTCGTGTTCGGCAGGACGGGAGGCGCGGGATTCTGGGTCGCCGCCGTCCTCATGGGGCTCGGAGTCTGGCTGCACGCGAGCGAGCACCACGCGCACGTGCACGTGCATCCCGGCCTGAGGCATTCCCATGCGCACGCTCACGATGACTCACACGGCCATCGGCACGAGCACGAGTTCGACTGGGACGGACGCGAGCCGCACGTGCACGAGCACGGGCACGGGGAGCTCGAGCACGCGCATTCCCATTTTCCCGACATCCATCATCGACACCATCATGACTGAGCGAGCGGAATGTTGATTCACGCCCACCCATCGAAGACGGCTTGCCGCCGCAGAGCCCGTGGCGCGCGCGCGG
>JAKAZP010000108.1 GCA_021815905.1 Pseudomonadota bacterium
GAGCGCGCTCCTCGCGGGGCGCATGCGGGAGCGCGAGCGCATCGAGAGCTTCGTGGCGCGCTTCCGGGCGCAGGCCACCAAGGCGCGGCAGGTGCAGAGCCGGCTCAAGTGGCTGTCCCGGTTGCCGGCGGTCGTTCCCGCGCATGTCGAGGAAAGCTTCGCGTGGGAGTTCCCGGAGCCCGCAAAGCTGCCGCGGCCGCTCGTGACGCTCGAGCGCGCCGCCGCCGCGTACGGAGCCCGGTCCGTGCTCCGCGAGGTCTCCCTCGCCGTGAGTCCGGGCGACCGGATCGGCATCCTCGGGCGCAATGGCGCCGGCAAGTCCACGCTCATGCGCCTGCTCGCCGGCCAGCTCGCGCCGGCGGCGGGGAGCATCGAGCAGGCGGGAGAGCTCTCGTGCGGTTTCTTCGCACAGATCGAGCTCGAGCACCTCGATGCCGACGCCACGCCCTTCGGCGAGCTCGGGCGCCGGGGAGGGCCCGCGATCGCGCGCTGGAGCGAGCTCGAGCGCCGCAACCACCTCGGCCGCTTCGGCTTTCACGGCGAGCGGGTGTTCGAGCCGACGCGCAGCTTCTCCGGCGGTGAGCGCGCGCGGCTCGCGCTCGCCATCCTGGTCGCCCGGCGGCCGAACCTGCTGTTGCTCGATGAGCCGACCAACCACCTCGATCTCGACATGCGCCACGCATTGCTGCTCGCGCTGCAGGAGTATTCGGGCGCGGTCGTGGTCGTCTCGCACGATCGGGCGCTGCTGCGCGGCGCTTGCGACCGATTCCTGCTCGTCGCCGCAGGTTCCGTGCAGGGGTTCGACGGGGATCTCGAGGATTACGCCTCCTGGCTCGCGCGCAGCGAGGAGGCGGGGAGCGCGGGCGCCGCGCAGGAGGATTCCGGTCCCTCGCGGCGCGAGCGGCGCCGGCTCGAGGCCGAGGCCCGCAACCGCCTTGCGCCCTTGAGGAGCGAGCGGCACGAGCTCGAAGAGCGGCTCGAGCGCCTCGGCGCCGAGCGCGGCGCGCTCGAGGGTCGCCTGGCGGACCCCGCCACGTACGCCGCGGCGAGCACCGAGGAGCAACGCCGGTTGACGGCGCGCCACGGTGAGCTGTCGCGCGAGATCGCGCGGCTCGAGGAGCGCTGGCTCGAAGTCGCCGAGACCCTGGAACGGGCCTGTTGAGTTACTTCACGCCGCGGGCGCGGCCCGAGGAGCCGCGCGCGGCCTTGCGCGGCGCGCTGCCCCGCTTCGGCGCCTTCTTCCCCTTGACCGCCGTGGCCCGCGCGCCGCCATTGCCGTTGCTGCGCTTCGCCGGCGCCTTCGCCCGGCGGGCCGCGGCGCCGTGAGCGCCTTCGGCTCGCGGCGCACCCGGCCGTGAGGCGCCCGCTCGCGCGCTCGGCGGCACCGGCCCGCTCGCGCCGGCCTCGGCCGGCGCACCCGTGGCCGCCTTCCTGCCACGCCCGAACCGGTACTTGCCGCGCTCGGGCGCCTGCGCGATGAGCGCGCGGCACTCCTCGAGCGTGAGCGACTTCGGGTCCCGGTCCTTCGGCACCTTGGCGTTCTTCTTGCCGTCGGTGACATAGG
This sequence comes from Pseudomonadota bacterium, assembly GCA_021815905.1. The sequence continues at coordinate 1,565 of JAKAZP010000108.1, forward strand.
GGCCGTACCGCCCGTTCAGCACCTGGAGGCCCGCGGCGCCGAAGTCGCTGATGATGCGATTGGCGTCCGATTCCCTCTTCTGCCGGATGAGCTCGAGCGCCCGCTCGAGCGTCACCTCGTAAGGGTCGTCCTCCTTGAGCGAGACGTACTTGCTGCCGTACTTCACGTACGGACCGAAGCGCCCGACGTTGGCGATGACCGACTCCCCTTCGGCGGTCTCCCCGAGCGTGCGCGGGAGCTTGAACAGCTCCATCGCATCGGCCAGCGTCACGAAGTCCATCTTCTGGCCGGGTCGCAGCCCCGCGAATCGCGGCTTCTCCTCGTCGTCCTTGGTGCCGATCTGCACGAACGGACCGAACCGGCCCATGCGCACCGCGACCGGCTTGCCGGTCGCCGGATCCTTGCCGAGCTCGCGCGCCTGCGCGACCTCCTCCCGCGAGACGGTCTTCTCGATCCGCTCCACCTGCTGGATGAAGGGCTTCCAGAACTTGTCGAGCGGCCGCGTCCAGACCTCCTCGCCGCGCGAGATCGCGTCGAGCTCGTCCTCCATCTCCGCGGTGAACCCGTATTCGACGTACCGATGGAAGTGATGAGTCAGGAAGCGGTTGACGATCTTGCCGATGTCGGTCGGCACGAAGCGCCGGCTGTCCATCTCGACGTACTCGCGATCCTGCAGCGTCGAGATGATGGTGGCGTAGGTCGAGGGGCGGCCGATGCCGTGCTCCTCCAGCGCCTTCACGAGCGAGGCCTCGCTGAAGCGCGGCGGCGGCTCGGTGAAGTGCTGATCGGCATGCAGCGTCAGCAAGTCGATGGTGTCGCCTTCCTCGAGCGCCGGCAGGACGTGATCCGCCTCGTCCGCGCGCGCATCGTCCGTCCCCTCCTGATACACCGCGATGTAACCGGGCTTCACCAGCGTCGAGCCGTTGGCGCGCAGCAGATGGCGCTCCGCCCCGTCGGCGCCGGCCAGCATGTCGACGGCCACGGTGTCGTAGATCGCGTGCGCCATCTGCGAGGCGACGGCGCGCTTCCAGATGAGCGAGTAGAGCCGGTGCAGATCGCCGTCGATCCTGCCCTCGACGTCCCCCGGCGTGATCGCCGCCGAAGTCGGCCGGATCGCCTCGTGCGCCTCCTGGGCGTTCTTCGACTTCGTCTTGTAGATGCGCGGCTCTTCGGCGACTTCCGCGGCGCCGTAGAGCCTGGCGGCCACCTCGCGAATCTCGCTCACCGCCTCGGCGGCGAGCGACACCGAGTCGGTGCGCATGTAGGTGATGAGACCGACGTTGCCGTCGCCGAGGTCGAGGCCCTCGTACAGCTGCTGCGCGAGACGCATGGTGCGGCGGGCGTTGAAGCCGAGCTTGCGCGCCGCTTCCTGCTGCAGTGTCGAGGTTGTGAACGGCGGCGCGGGCGTGCGCCGGCGCTGCTTGCGATCGACGGCGATGATGCGCAGCTTCCCGGGCGCGGTGCCCCCGGCGCAGGCGCGCGCGGCCTGCTCGATGGCGTGCTCGACCTCCCGGGCCTGGACCTCGTTCGTGAACGAGAATTGCTCGACCTTGCGTCCGCGGTATTCGGTCAGCTTCAGCGGAAAGGGCGCCGAGGAGTGGGCGCTGCCCTCGCCCTCGATCGTCCAGTACTCCTGCGCGACGAAGGCCTCGATCTCCGCCTCTCGCTCGCAGATCATGCGCAGCGCCGGACTCTGCACCCGGCCGGCCGAGAGCCCTCGCCTGATCTTCTTCCACAGCAGCGGCGAGAGGTTGAAACCGACCAGGTAATCGAGCGCGCGGCGCGCCTGCTGCGCGTTGACCAGCTCGAGCGACAGATCCCGAGGCTGCGCCACGGCATCGCGAACGGCGTTGCGCGTGATCTCGTAGAACACCACCCGGTGCACGGTCTTGCCGTCGAGATCGCCGCGGGACTTCAGGATCTCCCGCAGGTGCCAGGCGATCGCCTCCCCCTCGCGGTCCGGGTCGGTGGCGAGGTACAGCGTCTTCGACTTGGCGAGCCCGCTCGCGATCTTGTCGATGTGGCGCTTGTTCTTCTCGAGCACCTGGTACTTCATCGAGTAGCCGTGCTGCGGGTCGACCGCGCCTTCCTTCGGCACCAGATCGCGGACGTGTCCGTAGGAAGCGAGCACCTCGAAGTCCTTCCCCAGGTACTTCTTGATGGTCTTCGCCTTGGCGGGCGACTCCACGACGACCAGGTTGTTTGCCATCTCTCCCGATTCCTTCGCTCGGTCAGTGGCGCGTGCGCACGGGGCCGCCCGCCATCAGATCCTCGAAGCGAGCAAACGCGAGCTCCTGCCCGGGCTGGCTCGAGAGGACGAGGAGCACCACCCACTTCAACTGCTCGATGTCGGCCTCGTCGACATCGAGAGCGAGCGTTCGCTCGATGACGAGCTCGCGCTGCTCGGGCGTGAGCACGCCCTGCCGGTCGAGAAGGGTGATGAAGGCACGGCACTCGGTCGAGAGCCGGGTGAGCTCTCCGTCGGCGAACACGCGCAGCCCACCGCGGCCGGCGCGGATCCCGGCCTCGCGGGCCTCGCCGTCGCGCTCGTCCGTGAGCACCGACAGCCATTCCATCGCGCGCACCACGTGATCGAGCGTGAAGCCCTGACGCTCGAGGTCGGCCAGCATCTGGCGCCGCTCGGGCACGTCGGCCGGATCGGCCATCATGTAGTGGTCGTACACGTAGATCAGTACGTCGAGAACGCTGCCGGTCATCTGGGGCACCAGGATCATCGGGTCCTGCCGTAGAGGCCGCCCGGGTAGGGCGCGATGCGCCCTTCGAGCTCGAGAATCAGCAACATCGAGGCGATCGACTCGCCGGAAAAGCCAGAGCGGGTCGCAAGCGTATCGATGGTCACGGGTTCGAAGCCGACGGCATCTAACAGCATTTCATACGGCTTGTCCAATCGTGCGGCCGGCGCCGATCGGGCTGGGAAATTCACAAGCTTTTGATTTTCATGATGAAACCCCAGCTCGGCCATGACCTGTCCAGGCTCCTCGACCAGCATGGCCCCCTGACGGATCAGACGATGGCATCCGCGCGCGAGGGGATTGCGGATCGAGCCGGGGATCGCGAACACCTCGCGCCCCTGCTCGGCCGCAAGCCGGGCGGTGATGAGCGAGCCGCTCCGCCAGGCCGCCTCCACCACGAGTGTCCCGAGGGACAGAGCGCTGATGACCCGGTTGCGCCGAGGAAAGTTCAGCCGCATGGGTGGCGTGCGGGGCGGAAATTCCGACACCAGCGCACCCGCCGAGCGCACCCGCTCCGCCAGGCGGATGTTCGCCCGCGGGTAGATTCGATCGAGGCCGGAGCCGAGCACCGCGACCGTGGCGCCCCTGCGCTCGAGCGCTCCCTCGTGACTCGCGGCGTCGATCCCGCTCGCCAGTCCGCTCGTGATCGCGAGGCCGCAGGCCACGAAGGCCGCGGCGAATTCCCGCGCGATGGCCCGTCCGGTCGGTGTCGGCCGGCGCGAGCCCACCATGGCGAGCTGCGGCAGCTTCAACGCATCGACCGAGCCGAGCACATAGAGCACCGCCGGCGCTCCGGTGGTGGCGGCGAGCAGCGGAGGGTAGGCGTCCTCGAGGCACAGCACGGCGCGGGCGCCGGTGGCCGAGATCCACTCGAGGTCGCGCCGCAGCGCCGCTGCATCCGGCCGGGCGAGAGAGGCACGCGCCAGAGGCGGCAGGCTCACGCGGCAGGTGACGCAGGGCTCGCAGAGCCGCTCGAGATCGCCTCCGGCTTCAGCGCCGAGCGCGCGAGCGTGCTCGGCCATGAGACCCGGAGCACGGGCGAGCCTGGCAGCCACGGCGGTGACGCTCATGGCGGACGAGCATAGAGCCGGGAGGGCGCGGCGGGTCCCCGGCGAATCCGCCGGGAACGCGCCGAAATCACCCTGTTATCAGGGGTTGTGCACGACGTCGCCGTCGCGGATGGCATGGGTCGCGCCGACGATCAGCGCGAAGCTCATTCGCGGGTAGCACTTGAAGACGAGCAGCGTGCCCGCACGCTCCTCGGGAAGCTTGACCCGCGGCGCGAACGAGCGGCCGAGCGTGCCGAAAGCACGGAAGAAACCGCCGTGCGTGGTGTGGGTGTCATGCACCACCTCGCCGGCGGAATCGGCCTCGAGCACGTTGCCCGGCTCGAGTCCGGCCCGCGTGCCGCGATTGATGACGACGATATCGTACTGACCGGCGAGATCCTTGACCCCGGTGCCGCCGACGACCCAGATGATGCGGCCGTTCACCTGAGTGGAGGGCGCGCGCGGCTCGAGGTTCAGCGGCGCCGCCGAATCCACGGTGAGCAGCCGGTCGCCGCGAAGCGTCTCGCGCGCGGTGTCGATCAGGACCGCCCGGGCAGGATTGCCGGCGGGCTGGCTGATGAGCGCGGTGGCGGTGTACGTGCCGAGATATCCGAGCACCCGCCCGCTCTGCGGATCCCGCAGCCGGGCGCCTACGTGGACGACGCTGTAGCGGGCGCGGGGTTGCGCTCCGAGATTGCTGACGTAGGCGACCATGCGCGAGCCGGCGATCTCGTGCTCGTCGCGGAAGGCGATGACGTGCGGCGCCCCCCGCAGCTGCGCCCGGGTGAGCACCGTCGGACGCTCCAGGAAGGGAGCGATCGCCGAGTACGGGATGGTCGGAATGGCCGTCGTCAGGGGAGTGCTGCGCAGGCGTGGCTCGAGGCGCACGGCGCCCTGCTGCAGCCGCGCCACGCTCGATTTCACCAGCCGGATCTGCGGCCGGCCACTGCGGTCGTAGGCGAGGGACAGCGTGTCGCCCGGATAGATGAGATGCGGATTGCGGATCTGGGGATTGATGTACCAGACCTCCGGCCAGTCCCAGGGGTCGCGCAGGAACATCGAAGCGATTCCCCAGAGGGTATCGCCGGGCTTGACCGTGTAGGTGAGCGGCGCGTTGGGATTGACCGCGGGGGCGGGCGCGGCAGCAGGCGCAGCCGCTGCCTGGGCCTGCTGGTCCGGAGCCGCGGCCTGCACCGTGGCCGGTGCGGCCGCGGGGCCACTGTCAGAGGCCGGCGGCACCGCCTGCGCCTGCGCATCGGGCGCAGGGGCGCCGGGATTGCCCTGACGGGCCCCATGCAGGGACGAGCACGCGCCGAGCGCGACCGAGAGCGCGAGACCCGCCGCCCAGCGGGTCCGGGAAGTGAGATTCGACAGCATCCTCCACCCCTTGAGCCTAGCGGGGGGCGCGCCGGGGGGCTCCACGGCCGCCCGGCTGCGACCAGCTTGATCCGCGCGGTATAATCGCATGTCGGCGGCGCGCCCTGCGCAGCTTAATGTCAACTTGTGCGCTCGGTCACGGCCCGGTGGCCCGCGAACGAAATCTTTGCCCGGCGATCGAATCTCCCATGGCTCTTAGAACGATTCTCGAATTTCCCGATCCGCGCCTGCGCACACGGGCTCAGCCCGTGAGCCGGTTCGACGCCGAGCTGCATCGGCTGATCGATGACATGCTGGAGACGATGTACGCCGCCCCGGGCATCGGTCTGGCCGCCACCCAGGTCGATGCGCATCTGCGACTCATCGTGATCGACGTGTCCGTCGAACACACCGATCCTCTGATCCTCGTCAATCCCGAGATCCTCGCGCTCGAAGGCGAGGCGGTCACGGAGGAAGGTTGCCTGTCGGTGCCGGGCGTGTTCGATGAGGTCAAGCGCGCCTCGAAGCTGCGGGTGCGCGCCAACGATCGCGACGGAGCGCTCTTCGAGCGCGACTGCGAGGGCATACTGGCGGTGTGCGTTCAGCACGAGTTGGATCACATCGACGGCAAGCTGTTCGTCGACTATCTCTCCAACATGAAGCGCGAGCGCATCCGCAAGAAGCTCGAGAAGGAGCGCAAGGAGCGCTCGACCCGCGACTCCGGCGTCCGCGAGCATCGCGCGTACTAGTTGCCCATCGACTGACGCGGACGCCCGAGCATGAAGCGGTACGAGCGAGACGCCCAGGCACAGGGATCTGCCCCGCCGCCGCAGGTGGCGGAGTTTCGAGCACAAGCCACGCTTTTTGCTCGAAGCAGCGCTGGGCCGGGCAGGACGCCCCGATCCAGCGCTTCGTACTGACGTGCGCGTCGCCTTCGCCGGCACGCCCGGGTTCGCCGTGCCCGCGCTCCTGGCGCTGCGGCACTCGGCGCATGAGGTGGTCGGGGTGCTGACCCAACCCGACCGGCCGCGAGGCCGCGGTCGGCGCCTCACCCCCTCACCCGTCAAGCAGGCAGCCGACTCCCTGCCGATCGCCCAGCCGGCGGTCCTCAAGCAGCCGGGCGACTGGTCGGCGCTCCTCGCGTGGCAGCCGGACGTCCTGGTCGTCGTGGCCTACGGCCTGATTCTGCCGAAGGCGGTACTCGGGATCCC
>JAKAZP010000109.1 GCA_021815905.1 Pseudomonadota bacterium
GCCGCGGGCGCCCACGCGGGCGCATCGGATGAGGACGAGGATCCCGAGGACGGGGAAGCGCTGTCCGCCGAGTGCGTCGAGTCGCGCGAGCTGAGCGCCGCGCCTCCCGGCGACGACTGAGCGCGATGCGCGCGCGGCGTCGCAAGGCGCCTCCGCGGGGGCGCCGGACCGGGGCCGCGCGGCCGGCCGTCGAGGATTCCGCCGAGCGACTGCAGAAGGTGCTGGCCCATGCCGGCCTCGCCTCGCGCCGGGAGGCCGAGGAGTGGATCAAGGCGGGGCGCCTGACGGTCAACGGCCACATTGCCGAGCTCGGTACCCGCGTCAGCCCGGCGGATCAGATCCGGCTCGACGGCCGCCTCGTCCGCCAGCGCGAGCCGCAGAGCGGCCGCACCTTCGTCTATCACCGCTCCCCCGGGGAGAGGCTCGACCAGCCGCTCGCCGGTCACGACGGCGCCGAAATTCCGCCCGCCCTCGCGCGGCTGCCCCGGCGCGCCGGGCGCCGCTTCGTCGCGGTGAGCCCGATGCCGCGGATCGACGGCGGGCTCGAGCTGCTTTGCGGCGACGGCGAGCTCGCCTCGAAGCTGCAGCGATGCGTGCGGCGGTTGACCAGCGAGCTCAGTGTCAGGGTGCGCGGGGAGCTCACCGAGCCGCAGCTCCTGGGAGTGCTCGGCGGGGCGCTCGACAGCGGAGAGAAGGTCGAAGTCATCCGTTGCGAGGGGTCGGGGGGCGAGGGGACGAATCGCTGGTATGCGCTCGAGGTGCGCGGCGCAAGCGGCAAGGAGGCGCGGCAGCTGTTCGAGCGTCAGGGGGCGATCGTGAGCCGCGTGCTGCGCACGCGCCTCGGGCCGGTCTCGCTCGAGCGCTCACTCGGTCGCGGCAAATTCCGCGAGCTCACTCAGACGGAGCTCGAGGCGGCCCTGTCGGACGAGGCAATCCCGAGGGCGTGAGCCGCTAGGGGAGGCGCAACCTTCCGGCCATCGCCGCGCGCGCCGCCCTCCAGGCGCGCCAGCTCGCCGCGAGGGCGCTTGCGCCGGCCGGGCGCGTCGGATGGGGCAGTGCGCGCTCGAGCCGCCGGGCGGCCTGCGAGGCGAGCGCCGCCCAGATGAGCGCTCCGCGCGCGCTCGGCTGCAGCGCCGGCGGCACCTGAGCCACCGCGCGCGCGAGCTGCGGGCGCAGCGCTCGGACGCGCTCGCGCAGGAGGCGGGGGAGCGCCCCGGACCACGGCGGCCGCGCGAGCGAGGCGAGGGGAACGCCCGCCGCATCGAGCTCATCGAGCGGCAGGCGGATCCTGCCGCGAGCGGCATCGGGTGCGAGCTCGGTGAGCAGCTCGATCTCGCGCACGGCGCCGCCGAGGTCGAGCCAGACACCCTCGGGCGCCGCCTGGGGCGCGGCGCCCGAAGGCGCGAGCGGCGCGATCATGGCCGCGGCCCATCGCCGGCAATAGGCCTCGAGCTCGGCGCGCGTCTCGAACGTCGCCGCCGCGAGATCCCAGGCCGCGTTTTCCACGAGGCCCGACAGCCCCGCCGCGGCGCCCGCCCCGGTGCCCCGGCCGGGCGCCGCCCGAGCGGCGAGCAGCTCGCGGGTGAGCGGGTGTTGGGGGTTTCCGGCGGCGCAGCGCAGGCATTCCTCGCGCCACCACGCGAGGCGCGTGTGAGCGACGAGGTGATCCATTCCGGCGCGCAGGCTCGAGGCAATCTCGCGCTCGAGCTCGCACAACGCCGCGAGCGGCGCTCGCTCGAGCGGGGCGCTGTAGAGCCAGATCAGGTAGCGGAGGGTCTGAGGCTCAGGGCTGTCGGCCATCGGTTTTCATCGCGGGCGCGACCTCGCGAACCGGAGTCTCGAGTCCCTCGAGCACCGGCAGCGCGGCATCCGCGGTCACTCCGAGCTCGGGGAAGCGGCGCGCCTGCGGCAACACCTGGCGCTCGAGCGAGCCCACGGCCGAATTGTAGGCGTCGACGGCGGCGCCCAACCGCTGCCCGAGCCGCTCGAGATGGGCGGTGAAGGCGCCGAGGCGCCTGTAGAGCTCCTGGCCGAGCGCGGCCACGGCGGCGGCATTCGCGGCGACCGCCGACTGGCGCCAGCCGTAGGCGACGGTCTTCAGCAGCGCGATGAGCGTCGAAGGGGTGGCGATGATCACGCTTTGCTGCAGCGCGGTCTCGAGCAGCTCCGGTCGCTCGGCGAGCGCGGCGCCGAGGAACTGATCCCCGGGCAGGAAGAGCACGGCGAATTCCGGGCTCTGGGGAAACTGCGCCCAGTAGGCCTTCGAGGCGAGCTGGCGTACCCGAGTCTCGACCTGCTGCGCGTGCTTGCGCAGGGCGAGCTGGCGCTGCTCGTCGGTCTGGGCCTCGAGCGCCTCGAGATAGGCATCGAGCGGCGTCTTGACGTCGATCACGAGGTCGCGCGCCTCGGGCATGTGCACGACCATGTCCGGGCGCAGCGCGCCGTCCTCGCCGGCGACATGCGGCTGCTCGGTGAAATCGCAGTGCTCGGCGAGGCCGGCGAGCTCGACCAGGCGGCGAAGCGTCAGCTCGCCCCAGCGGCCACGCACCTCGGGGCGGCGCAGCGCCGTCACGAGATTGCGCGTCTCGCGCTGCAGCTGGCTCTGTCCGCTCGCGAGCGACTCGATCTGCGTGCGCAGCGCCGAGTACGCGTCCCGGCGCTCGCGCTCGAGCGCCTGGCTCTGCTGCTCCGAGCGCTCGAGCGCCGCGCGCAGCGGCTCGAGCAGCTGCGCGATGGCGGTCTCGCGCTCCTTCAGGCCGCTCTGCGCCAGCGCCTGATCGCGCCCGAGCGATTCGCGTGCGAGGCGCAGGAACAGCTCGCTGTTGGCGCGCAGGCTCTGCGCGGCGAGCGCATCGAACGACGCGCGCAGCCGCGACTCCGACTGCTCGAGAAACGTCACGCGCTCGGTCTCCTTGAGCGCACCGGCCTCGAGCCGGACCCGCGCCGCCTCGAGCTCGACCCGCAGGCCCTCGATGCGCCTGGCGGCGAGCAGCTGTCCGGCGAGGAATCCCAGCGCGATTCCCGCGAGCAGCGCAGCGGCCGCGACCAGCGCCACCGTCATCGGCGGCTCAGGCGACGGTGCGCACGAAGTGCGCGAGGTAGTTGACGGAAGGGTCGCGCGTCAGACGGCAGCGCTCGGTGAGCGGATTGAGCTCGATGCCGGCGATCGCCGCCGGAGCGAGTCCCGCGCGCCGCGCCCAGCGCGTGAGCTCGGAAGGGCGGATGAGGCGCTCGTACTCGTGCGTGCCCCGCGGCAGCAGCTTCAGCACGTACTCGGCTCCGACGATCGCGAGCAGGAACGCCTTGAGATTGCGGTTCACGGTCGAGATGAACACCGAGCCGCCCGGGCGCACGAGCTCGGCGAGGCTCGCGAGCATGCGTTGCGGATCGGGCACGTGCTCGAGCATCTCCATGCAGGTGAGGACGTCGAAGCGCTCCCCCGCGCCGGCGAGCTCCTCGGCGCCCGCGAGCCGGTACTCGATCGCGAGAGCCTGCTCGGCGGCGTGCAGCCGGGCGGCCTCGATCATGCCGGGCGCCAGGTCGATTCCGAGCACCGTGGCGCCCTCGCGCGCGAGCGCCTCGGACAGCAGTCCGCCGCCGCAGCCGACATCGATGACGCGCGCGCCGGGGAGCCTGGCGCGCGCGGCGATGAACTGCAGCCGCACCGGGTTCAGCAGGTGCAGCGGGCGAAACTCGCCGCGCGGATCCCAGAAGCGGTGCGCGAGCGCTTCGAATTTCGACAGCTCGCCCTGATCGGCATTGCCGGCGCCGGAGCGCCCGGCGCGCGGGGTTGCGGTTTCCATGAGGGCCTCGCCTTCGGGTGGCGCATCCGGAGCCTGCGATTATCAACCAGATCGGCGCGCGGCGCAGCGCCAATCTCGCGCCCCGTGCTAACATTCCTCTTTATCGCACGCTCCCCGAAAGATGTCCGAAATCGCCCGCGAAATCGTGCCGGTCAGTCTCGAAGACGAGATGCGGCAGTCCTACCTCGACTATGCCATGAGCGTGATCGTCGGGCGCGCGCTGCCGGACGTGCGCGATGGGTTGAAGCCCGTGCACCGGCGCGTGCTCTACGCCATGCGCGAGCTCGGCAACGACTGGAACAAGGCCTACAAGAAGTCCGCGCGCGTGGTCGGGGACGTGATCGGCAAGTACCACCCGCACGGGGACACCGCGGTCTACGACACGATCGTACGCATGGCGCAGCCGTTCTCCCTGCGCTACCTGCTGGTCGACGGGCAGGGGAATTTCGGCTCGGTCGACGGCGACATGCCCGCGGCGATGCGCTACACGGAAGTGCGCATGTCGCGCATCGCGCACGAGCTGCTCGCCGACATCGACAAGGAGACGGTCGATTTCGTCCCGAATTACGACGAGTCGGAGCTCGAGCCCTCGGTGCTGCCGACCCGCGTCCCGAACCTGCTGGTCAACGGGCAGACGGGCATCGCGGTCGGCATGGCGACCAACATCCCGCCGCACAACCTCACCGAGGTCATCGACGCCTGTCTCGCGCTGCTCGAGGATCCTTCGCTCACGCTCGCGGCGCTGATGCAGCACGTGCCGGGCCCGGATTTCCCGACCGGCGGCATCATCAACGGCGCGCAGGAGATCGCCACCGCGTACCGCAGCGGTCGGGGGCGGCTCTCGGTGCGAGCCCGCGTGGCGATCGAGGAGGTCGGACGCGGCGATCGCCAGGCGATCATCGTCACCGAGCTTCCTTACCAGGTGAACAAGGCGCGGCTCATCGAGCGCATCGCGCAGCTCGTGCGCGAGAAGCAGATCGAGGGGATCGCGGGCGACGGACTGCGCGACGAGTCGGACAAGGACGGCATGCGCATCGTCATCGAATTGAAGCGCGGGGAGGTGAGCGAGATCGTGCTCAACAACCTCTACGCGCAGACGCCGATGGAGACGGTGTTCGGCATCAACATGGTGGCGCTGCAGGACGGGCAGCCGAAGCTCATGTCGCTGAAGGAGATGCTCGAGGCGTTCATCCGCCACCGCCGCGAGATCGTCACCCGGCGCACCATCTTCGATCTGGCCAAGGCGCGCGAGCGGGCGCACATCCTCGAGGGACTCGCGGTCGCTCTCGCCAACATCGACGAGGTCATCGCGCTCATCAAGGCGGCCGCCTCCCCGGCCGAGGCCCGTACCGGCCTCATCGGGCGCGACTGGGCGCCCGGGGCGGTCACGGGGCTCCTCGAGCGCTCGGGTGCGGCATCGACCCGGCCGGCGGGGCTTGCCGCGGAGGCGGGGCTCCGGGAGGCGGGCTACCGGCTCTCCGAGGCGCAGGCGCAGGCGATCCTCGACATGCGCCTGAACCGCCTGACCGGCCTCGAGCAGGACAAGATCATCGCCGAGTATCAGGAGCTGCTCACGCGCATCGCCGACCTGGCCGACATTCTCGCCCGTCCCGAGCGGCTCACGCAGGTGATTCGCGACGAGTTCCTCGAGGTGCGCGAGGCCTATGGCGATGCGCGGCGCACGGAGATCAATCGCGACCACCACAATTTCACCACCGAGGATCTGATCGAGCCGCAGGACGTGGTGGTGACGCTCTCGCACGCCGGCTACGCCAAGTCCCAGCCGCTCTCGGAATATCAGACGCAGCGGCGCGGAGGCCGCGGCAAGGCCGCGACCGCCGTCAAGGACGAGGACTTCGTCGAGAAGCTGTTCGTCGCGCACACCCACGACACGGTGCTGTGCTTCTCGAACCGCGGCAAGGTCTACTGGCTGAAGGTCTACGAGCTGCCGCAAGCCGGCCGCAGTTCCCTCGGCAAGCCCATGGTGAATCTGCTACCGCTCGAGCAGGGCGAGAAGATCAACGCGCTGCTGCCGGTCAAGCAGTACGACGAGCAGCATTTCGTGTTCATGGCGACCAGTCAGGGCACGGTGAAGAAGACGCCGCTCGCGGCGTTCTCGCGCCCCCGGACCAGCGGCATCATCGCGGTGGACCTGCGCGATGAGGACCGGCTGGTCGGCGTGGCGCTCACCGACGGGGAGCGGGACATCCTGCTGGTGTCGAGCGGCGGCAAGGCGATCCGCTTCCACGAGAGCGAGGTGCGGGCGATGGGGCGCGAGGCCGCCGGCGTGCGTGGCATCAAGCTCGGTGGCGATCAGGAGGTGATCGCCCTCATCGTGGCCGGCCAGGGCGAGGAGCGCGTCGGCATCCTGACCGCCTCGGCCTCGGGCTACGGCAAGCGCACCCCGCTCGAGGACTTCCCGCTGCACGGCCGCGGCGGCCAGGGCGTCATCGCGCTCTCGACCTCCGACCGCAACGGCACGACGGTGGCGGCGCTCAAGGTGTTGCCCCGCGAGGAGATCATGCTGATCAGCTCGAGCGGCACGCTCGTGCGCACCGAGGCCGATGAGATCTCGGAGCTCGGGCGCAACACCCAGGGCGTGCGCCTGATCCGCCTGTCCGAGGGCGAGCGGCTGGTCGGCATCGAGCGGATCGAGTCGCTCGAGGGCGGCGAGGACTCCGAGGCGGGCGAGCGCTCGCTGCCGCAGGAGCCTCAGCCGCGCGAGGGCGGTTGAGGACTCGGGAGGCGCCCGTGCGTGTGTTCAATTTCGCGGCGGGTCCGGCGACGCTGCCGCTCGAAGTCCTGGAGCAGGTGCGGGACGAGCTGACCGACTGGCACGGCTCGGGCATGTCGGTGATGGAAGTGAGTCACCGCGGCGCCGCGTTCGTCGCGGTCGCGGACCAGGCGGAGTCCCGGCTGCGCTCGCTCCTGGCCGTGCCGCCCGGTTATCGGGTGCTGTTCCTCCAGGGCGGAGCCACGGGCCAGTTCGCCGCTCTCGCGCTCAACCTCGCCGCTCCCGGCGCCGTCGCCGACTACCTCTGCACGGGCGCCTGGTCGAAGAAGGCGATCGCCGAGGCGCAGCGCCTCGAGGTGACGGTCAACATCGCGGGGGACGAGGCGGCGAGCGCCTACACCACCGTTCCCGAGGAGCAGGGGCTGCGGCTCACCGCCGGGGCCGCCTACCTGCATTACACGCCGAACGAGACGATCGGCGGGGTGGAGTTTCCCTACGTGCCCGCGAGCGGCGCGGTGCCGCTCGTCGCCGACATGTCCTCCACCATCCTCTCGAGGCCGATCGACGTGTCGCGCTTCGGCCTGATCTACGCCGGGGCGCAGAAGAACATCGGGCCCTCGGGCCTCGCCGTCGCGATCGTGCGCGAGGACCTGCTCGGCCGGGCGCGCCGCGGCACCCCCTCGATCCTCGATTACTCGCTGGCGGCGGCCGAGCGCTCCATGCTCAATACCCCACCGACCTTCGGCTGGTACGTCGCCGGGCTCGTGTTCGCCTGGATCGAGCGCGAGGGCGGCCTCGAGGCGATGGCGGCGCGCAATCGCGCCAAGGCGCAGCTGCTCTACCGGACCATCGACCAGTCCGGCTTCTACCGCAATCCCGTCGCGAGAAACTGCCGTTCGTGGATGAACGTGCCCTTCACCCTCGCCCGGGGCGGGCTCGACGGGCTTTTCCTCGACGGTGCGCGCGCGGCGGGGCTCGAGAGCCTCGAGGGTCACCGCTCGGTGGGGGGCATGCGCGCGAGCCTCTACAATGCCATGCCGCTCGCGGGCGTCGAGGCGCTGGTCGCCTACATGCGCGAATTCGAGCGGCGCCATGGTTGAGGCGCGATGAGATACCGCATCCTCACTCTCAACAGCCTGAGCGCTCGCGCCCTCGAGCGGCTGCCGCGCGATCGATACGAGGTGGCATCGGGGCTGGAGCGTCCCGATGCGATCCTGGTGCGCTCCGCCGACATGCACGGCATGGCGATCCCCGAGACGGTGCGCGCCGTCGGGCGCGCGGGCGCGGGCGTCGACAACATCCCGGTCGAGGAGCTGAGCCGCCGCGGCATCCCGGTGTTCGTCGCTCCCGGAGCGAACGCCAACGCGGTGAAGGA
>JAKAZP010000110.1 GCA_021815905.1 Pseudomonadota bacterium
CGAGCGTCTCCCCCGGCACGCCAAGCCGGTGCGTGCCGGCGAGACCCAGGCCGAGAAACAGCGCGTCGTAGTCCCGCCGCAGAAGCTCGAACTGCTCCGCGCTCGCGAGCGCCCAGCCGAGCTCGAGCGTGATGCCGCCCACGGCGAGGAGCCATTCGACCTCGCGTTGAGCATAGCCGCCGGCGGTCTTGTAGGTGGCGACGCCGTACTCGTTGAGGCCGCCGGCCTTCGGCTTCGCCTCGAACAGCGTGACATCGTGACCGGCGCGCGCCAGCGCGTGCGCGCAGGCGAGACCCGCCGGGCCCGCACCCAGCACCGCGACGCGACGCCCCGTCGCGGGACCGCGCTCGAATATCCGGTTGTCGGCGCTCGCCATCAGCGCATCGACCGCGTAGCGCTGCAGACGGCCGATGGCGACCGGCCGTCCCTGCTGGACGTTGCGCACGCAGACCTGCTCGCACAGCACCTCGGTCGGACAATCGCGCGCGCAGAAGCCGCCGAGCGGATTGGACTCGAGAATCGTCTCGGCCGCGCCGCGCACGTTGGCTTCGCCGATGCGCCGGATGAAGGAGGGCACGTCGATGCCGGTCGGGCAGGCGTGCACGCACGGGGCGTCGAAGCAGTACAGGCACCGGCTCGCCTCGAGCAGCGCCTGTGCCTCGGTGAGCGGCGGCACGTGGTCGCCGAAGTTCGCGGCGTAGGCCTGCGAAGTCAGGCGTCCCGGGCGGATATCCGGTCTGCGCTCCTCGCTCATCCCATGCTCCCGCGCCGTGCGCGCATCCATCGAGGATGCCGAAATCTGACCAATTGGTCAACCCTGGGCGCGGCGCGGGCGAAGTCCCGCGGGAAGCGGGCGGCGGTCGTCATTGGGCCTGCCCGGCGTACCCCCGCGCGAGCACCCGCTTGAAACCGGCGAGGCGCATGCCGACGGCGTAGGAGAGCGCCGAGAGTCCGAGTGCGACGAACCATGCGTAATCGTACAGGCTGTCGAGAAGCGTCCCCGAGCGCGGCAGAGCCTGCGGAAGCGAGGCGTGCACGAACCCCGGCAGGCACGGGATGACACCGACCAGGAAGGCGCCCACGGCGATCGGGTTCCAGCCGCGGCGGTAGGCATAGGGACTGCCTTCGAGGCGATACAACCCCTCGACGTCGAGCGCGCGGCGGCGCAGGTAGTGGTAATCCACGATGAGGATGCCGGCCACCGAGCCGAGAAGCGCCGAGTAGCCGACCAGCCAGGTGGAGATGTATCCATGCGTGCTCGCAAGGATCTTCCACGGCATCATCAGGATCGCAATCGACGCGGTGATGGTGCCTCCCGCCCGGTAACTGATGCGCTTGGGGGAGAGCGAGGAGAAGTCGAACGCGGGACCGACGAGATTGGCCGCGAGGTTCACGCTGATCGTGTCGATGAGCAGCACGATCAGAGCGACCAGCACGGCCGCGCCCCGCATGCGGCCGGCGAGCGTCACCGGATCCCAGATCGCCTGGCCGTAGATCACCACCGTGGCGGAAGTCACGAACACGGCGAGCGCCGCGAGCAGACCCATGGGCGCGGGCAGCCCGATCGCCTGACCCACGAGTTGATCCCGCTGCGAGCGCGCGAAGCGGGTGAAGTCCGGAATGTTGAGTGCCAGCGTCGACCAGAAGCCCACCATGGCCGTGAGCGACGGCCAGAACACCGCGTAGAAGCGCCCGCTGCGGGGCGAGCCGCTCACGAACTGCGAGGGCCGGTGCACCATCGGACCGAAGCCGCCCGCCTTGTGGTAAGCCCAGATGAGCAGCATCGCGCAGATCACGACCTTGATCGGCGCGGTGTAGGTTTCCAGGCGGCGAATGGACTCGATGCCGTGGACGATGAAATAGAACTGCAGCAGCCAGAAGACGAGGAAGCACGCGCTCTGCCAGGCGTTGATGCCGAGCAGGGGAAGTCTCGGCCCCCCGAGCGGATGGCCCATGAGCACACCGATCAGGGCGTAGATCATCAAACCGCCGAACCAGCTCTGGATGCCGTACCAGCCGCAGGCCACCAGCGCGCGCAGCATCGCCGGGAGCCGCGCCCCGAGCGTGCCGAACGAGCAGCGCGCGAGCACCGCATACGGAATGCCGTACCTCGCGCCCGCATGCCCGATGAGCAGCATCGGGACCAGCACGATGAGGTTGCCGAGCGTCACGGTGAAGATGGCCTGGTGCGCCGACATCCCCTCGCCCACCAGGCCCGCCGCGAGCGTGTAGGCCGGGACACACATGACCATCCCGAGCCAGAGCGCCGCGTAGTGATACCAGCGCCACGTGCGCCGTTCCACGGGCGTGGGCGCCAGGTCCGGGTTCCACAGCTCCACGGTCTGTTCGTTCACGGCGTTCATGCGATTTCGCCCCGTATCGGCCGCTCGCGGTGTTTCAGGCCGCCGCCAGGATCTCATGGACGACCGGAGGCGGCGCAACCGGCTGGTCGGCCAGCGACACGGCTCCCCGCAGCACCTCGGTCGCCCGTCGCACCTGCTGCGCGGAGCGCGCATGCAGCATCGCGAGCGGCCCGTCCTTACCGACACGCGTTCCGATGCCCGATACCTCGGTGAAGCCTACCGCGAGATCGAGCGCTTCGCCCGCGACCTGCCGGCCCCCTCCGAGCTCCACCAGGAGGCTCCCGACGGCGCGGGCGTCGACGGTCGCGACCCAGCCTGCCTCGGCGGGGAAGATCGGCTCGACGAGCGGCGCCTTCGGCAGATACCGCGAGGCGCCCGTCAGCAGGTCGCGCGGCCCCCCGAGCTCGGCCACCATGCGCGCGAATCGCTCGGCCGCCTCCCCCGAGCGCATCGCGGCCTCGGCTTGTCGGCGCGCCTGCGCCGCGTCCGCGGCGAGTCCCCCCATGACCAGCATCTCAGACACCAGCGCGAAGACCACTTCCGCCAGGCGCGCCTCGCGCGCTTCGCCCGTGAGGAAGGCGATCACCTCGGCGATCTCGAGCGCATTGCCGACGCTCCAGCCGAGCGGCTGCGACATGTCGGTGATCGCGGCGTGGGTCGGGAGGCCCGCGCTGCCGGCGACGCCGATGATGCTGCGGGCGAGCGCCTTGGACTCCTCCAGCGTCCGCATGAATGCGCCCGAGCCGGTCTTGACGTCCATGACGAGCGCATCGAGCCCGGCGGCGATCTTCTTCGAGAGGATGGACGCGGTGATGAGGGGGATCGACTCGACCGTCGCCGTCACGTCGCGGATGGCGTAGAGCCGCCGGTCCGCCGGCGCGAGATCGTCGGTCTGGCCGATGATGGCGCAGCCGGCCGAGGCCACCACTCTGCGAAACTCCGCCACGGTCGGCGTCGAGCGATAGCCGGGAATGGCATCGAGCTTGTCGAGCGTCCCGCCGGTATGGCCGAGACCGCGACCGGAGATCATCGGAACGAAGCAGCCGCAGGCGGCGGCGAGCGGGGCGAGCACGAAGCTCACCTTGTCGCCCACGCCGCCGGTGGAGTGCTTGTCGATGACCGGACCGCGGGCGCGCAGCTCCTCCCAGCCGAGCCGCACCCCGGAACGGGCCATCGCCGTCGTGAGCGCCCCGGCCTCGGCGAAGCTCATGGACCTGAAGTACACCGCCATCGCGAGCGCGGCGACCTGCTCCGTCGGAATGGAACAGTCCGCCAGGCCCCTCACGAAGAACTCGATCTCCTCCTGCGTCAGCGCCGCTCCATCGCGCTTCTTGCGAATGAGATCCTTGAAGATCATGCAGCGGGCTCCCGGTATCGCGCGTTTCCCGACCGCAACGTCATCGCCTCCCGACGCCGAGAGCGCGCCCGGCGCACGGGGGACGCCCGCTCCCGCCCGGCGATCGCCCCGGCCGCGGAGCGCCCCGTCGGAGCGACCGCGGCCGGAGCCATTCCACCTACCCCTGGCGCGTCCGTTGCGCGTCCCGGCGCGACGGCGATCCCGCGTCCGCGCTCAGAAGAACTTCGCCGTGACCGACAGTCCCGCGAACAGCGGCGGCTCGTACGCCACCCAGTTGTAGGTCGTGACCACCTGCGGCGGCTCTGCGACCTGGGAGAAGTAGATCGCGTGCCGGTTGAAGATGTTGTCGATGTTCAGCTCGAACCGGACCGACTGCAGGGTCCTCGCCTCCATCCGCCAGGTGTAGGCGCCCGCGAAGTTCACCAGCGCGAAACCCCCGAGCTGGTAGGGTGTGGTTACGCCGGTGTTGAAGTCCTGCATGTACTCCGATCCGGTGTAATGCCCGTTCAGGCTCGCGTACCAGGGACCGTTGCTGTAATTGAGGAACACGTTCCCGCTCACCACCGGAATCTCCGGCCGCCACTGGCCGGAAGTCACCGTGGCGCCGTTCGAGTTGGTGAAATTCGAGGTGTATTTCGCGCTGGTGTAATTGGCATTGGCCTCGAGCTGCAGGTGGTACGGCAGCGCGACCATGCCGTCGAGATTGACACCCTTGAAGTCCGCGGTACCGGAGTTGTACGTCACGGTGATGCCCGTGATGTCGTTGTAGTTGGAGCTGAAGATATTGGTGAAATTCCGGTTGAAGATCGAGATGCCCCACTTGTAGACGCCGTTGTTGAAACGGATGCCGGCATCGACGTTGGCGACGTATTCGGGCTGCACGCCTATCGGGCCCGGGATCTGGCCGAGCGGCGGCGACTGCGAGCTGATCACACCGTAGAGCGCGCTGATGTTGGGCGCCTTGGACGACTTGCCGAAATTGACGTACGCATTCCAGTCCGGCGTGAAGGCGTAATTGACGCCGATCGACGGCTCCACCCACGAGTAGACGCCCGTGACCGAGCCGGAGTAGCGGTAGAAATACCCCATGTTGTCGTTGGCCGTCTCCGACAGGTGATTCCACTTGACGCCCGGGTAGATGTGCAGCTTGTGATCGAGCAGCGCGATGCTGTCCTGCAGGTATCCGTCGAAGAAAAGCTGCTGGTCGTGCTCGAGCCAGGCCATGTTGTAGCCGGAGATGATCGGTGACGGGTAGCTGCCGTACCAGGACTCCTCGGACAGCGCATTGGCGACGTAGTACATCGCCCCCGCCTCCACCGTGTTGTCCGGCAGGAGGAAGGTGAGATTGCCCAGCGCGCCGGTATTGGAGTAATTGTTGACGTAATGCTGATAGGCCGAGCCCGCCGCGGCTGAACCGAACTTCGCGGTCGCGGCCGCGCAGTTGTAGACGTTCGGGTACGTATTGGGGTCGCCGTTGAAGACGTACCCGTTGAGCGCGTTGCAGCTCTTGAAGGTCACCGGCAGATCGTATGAGAAGCCGTTGTAGATCCCGCCCGGATTGCTTCCAGGGGTATTCGTGGGGTTGTTGGCGGTCGAATAGATCGGGTTGGACCAGGCGGTGCGATTATTGGTCGTGCCGCTGTAGAAGGCCTTCACTTCCCCGATCATCCGCGGATTGAGCAGCGATTTCGCGGTCAGGATCACGTGCGTCGCGTGCGATCCCTGGTTCTTGAACCCGGCGCTCGTCGGCCAGTTGTACCGGAAGCTGGTGGCGAGCGGCTGCGGAATCGGGCCGTCCGGGATGTTGGGGGCGCTGTCGTCGTTCTCGAGCGCGACCAGCGAGACCTTGCCGGACGAGGTCGGCTGCACCACCGCGAGATAGTACGAATTGATCTGGCCGTTCACTTCGTTCCAGAATCCGTTGAACTTGGTCTGCTGGATCTTGGCGAGCACGTTGAGGCCGCCCCATCCGTCCAGCGCCCCCGAGTTGACCGACACGCCGTATCTCCTCTCCGTCCCGCCCCCCTGGTACATGCCGCCGGTGCCCGAGAGCGCCAGGTAGAAATCACGCGTCGGCAGCGCCGGCTCGAACGCGAGCGTGCCGCCGAGGGAATCCACCGAGGTCTTCGACGGCACATTGGCGCCGCTGTAGACCTTGACGGTGCTCACCTGGCTCATGTCCATGGGCGTCACGAACGGCGCATCGCCCGCGCCGTATACCCCGCCGAGGAACGTGTTGATGATCGGCACGCCGTCGTAGGTGGTGCCGACCTGGGTGCTGCTGAAGCCGTCCAGCGTGAACAGATTGTCGCCGACGAGCAGGCCGCCCGGGCCGATCGCCTGCGAGTTGAATCCCGGCACGTTCTGCAGCACCGAGATGGGGGTCATGGCCGGGCTGATGTGGGTGAATTGGATCGGGTTGACGGTGGCGACCGCCTCTTCCTGCGCCACGATGGTCACTCTGTGCAGCGTGACCGCACTTTCCTGGTCCGTGGAGCTCTGATCGCCATTTTGCGCCGCCGCGATCCCCGGCGCGGCCGCGAGCAGCGCCATGCACGGAACGACGACCGACATCGGAGCCAGGATCTGTCGTACAGCCTTGCGGATCTCAATGGACATTGCAGGATCTCCAGGTATGGTCACAACACGGCCGCGCCACCGGAAACGGGTGATTCCCGATCGGCCGGCCGTGCTGACCGATGGGCGGAATTCACTATTGTTGTCGCAGGCCTACAATCTTATTGGCCGAACGTTACATTCGTATTACATTGATTTTGCGTCATGACACTCCCCGCGACACCTTCTTCTAAAACGTTTAACCTCAGACATTAAACGATAGACCGGCCGTGATGGCCTGTCAATCGCAAGGAACGGGCGCCTCCCTGGCGGAACAGCGGACGTTGCGAGCGGACAACAGTCGCCGTGCGGCGCGCGGTCGCCAACTCGTCCGCGCGCCGGGGGCCGCCGGTCGCCTCGCGCGACCGTCCGGCGGTTCGAAGGAGCGAATCCCGCGATGTTCCACCCATCCTTCGCAGATCCCCCATGCATGTCGGTCGGCGCGGTTCGGCTCGCCGCTCAGGCGGAGTCGCCGTAGGGCAGCCAGATGTTCTTCACCTGGGTCGCCTGCCGCAGGAACTCACGACCCTCGCCGTGGCGCGCGGATTTCCATTCGCGGCGTCGGCCGTGATTCACCCAGGTGCGCTTCACCGAGGCGGCGGCGCATTCCTCCACGTGCCGGCTCCCGTCCCGGGTTCCGAAGTACCAGAGGCAATCCACCTGGTCGTGCCTGGCGAGGGTGTCCGTCAGCTCGTCACGATCGCCGGTCACGATGTTCACGACTCCGGCCGGCACGTCCGATATCTCGAGCACCTGGCACACATCGAGCGCGGGCAGCGGCATGGGCTCGGACGGCACGATGATGCAGCGGTTACCCATGGCGATCACCGGCGCGAGCAGCGAGATGAATCCGAGGAGCGGCGCCTCGTCCGGGCAGACGACGCCGACCACGCCGATCGGCTCGGGCACGGCGAGCGCGACGTTCCTCACCGGCGGGGTGTGAATCAGACCGTCGTACTTGTCGGCCCACCCGCCATAGGCGAACAGGCGCGCGATCGCGGTCTCGACTTCCCCGCGGCAATCCGCGGACCTGCGTCCCGTCAGGCGCCGCAGGCGGGTGGCGAGCTCCTCGCGGCGCAGCGCGAGGTTTTCCGCCACGTAATAGAGGATCTGGCTGCGAAGGTGAGTGGTCGCGCGGGCCCACCGCTCGGCGCGCAGCGCCGCCTCGACCGCATCGCGGAGGTCCTTGCGGTTGCCGCTCGCGACCCAGCCGGCGAGATGTCCACGGGCGTCGCTGATCGGTCGCGAGAGGCCGCCGTCCGGCCGGCACTGCCTGCCGCCGATGTAGTTCTTGTAGGTCCGGTCGATCCCGCCGGCCGCCGGCTCGAGACCCGCGGGGGCGGCATCCGACGCCTCGGACAGGGCGGCTGCGAGCATCCTGCCGGCGCGCGCGAGCGGCGCCGGGGCGCTCTCGGGCGGGCGCGAGCGCTCGCTCGCGCTCACATCCGATCCGGGGTCCGCGATCCACGCGTCGCGCTCGCGCAGGTAATCGAGCATGCCCTCGAGGCCGCCCTCCCGCCCGAAACCACTTTCGCGGATGCC
>JAKAZP010000111.1 GCA_021815905.1 Pseudomonadota bacterium
CTTTCCCGGACCCGCCATGATCGAGCGGATCTGCCGGGCCTCGAGCGTCTCCTCGTGCAGCAGCGCCGTGGCCAGACGATGCAACGCGTCCCTTCTCGTCTCGAGGATCTCCCGCGCCCGGGCGTGATTACGCTCGACGAGGGCGCGTACCTCCCGATCGATCGTCCGGGCCGTCTGCTCGGACATCCCCTTGAGGCCGCCTTCGCCATCCTGCGCCTCATCGAGCGCGGTACCCGAGGAGTAATCGAGCGGCCCGAGCCGTTCCGACATGCCGTACTGGATCACCATCCGGCGGGCGATCTCCGTCGCCGCTTGAATGTCGTTCGAGGCTCCGGTAGTGACTTGTTCGGGACCGAAGATCAGCTCCTCGGCCACCCGTCCCCCGAGCAGCGCGGAAATGCGGCTCTCGAGCGACTCGCGGGTGAAGGTCGCGCGGTCCGCCTCGGGCAGATACGCGGTCACGCCGAGCGCGTACCCCCGTGGCACGATGCTCACCTTGTACACGGGGTCGTGGTCGGGAACTTCGAGGCCGACGATGGCGTGCCCCGCCTCGTGATAGGCCGTCAGTTTCCGCTCCTCCTCCGATTGGTGCAGGGAACGACGCTCCGGGCCCATGAGGATCTTCTCGCGGCCCTGCTCGAGCTCCGCCATGCTGACGCAGGGACGGCCCGCGCGGGCCGCGAAGAGGGAGGCTTCGTTGACCAGATTCGCGAGCTCCGCCCCCGAGAACCCGGGCGTACCGCGGGCGAGGACGGCCAGCTCGACATCGGCGGCAAGCGGTATGCGGCGCATGTGAACGCGCAGGATCTGCTCGCGGCCGTGCAGGTCGGGCAGGGGCACCACGACTCGCCGGTCGAATCGACCCGGCCGAAGCAGCGCCGCATCGAGCACGTCGGGCCGGTTCGTGGCCGCGATGACGATGATCCCCTTGTTGAAGTCGAATCCGTCCATCTCGACCAGCAGCTGGTTCAGCGTCTGCTCGCGCTCGTCGTGTCCGCCTCCCGCGCTGGTCCCGCGATGGCGGCCCACCGCGTCGATCTCGTCGATGAACACGATGCACGGGGCGTGGCTCTTCGCCTGCTCGAACAGATCGCGCACGCGAGACGCCCCCACTCCGACGTACATCTCGACGAAGTCGGAGCCGGAGATGCTGAAGAACGGCACACCGGCCTCGCCGGCGATGGCCCGCGCGAGCAGCGTCTTGCCGGTTCCGGGAGAGCCGTACACGAGAACACCCTTCGGGATGTGCCCGCCGAGCCTCTCGAACTTGCCAGGGTCCTTGAGGAACTCGACGATCTCGGCCACCTCCTGCTTCGCCTCATCGATGCCGGCGACGTCGGCGAAGCTGGTCTTCACCTCGTCGGCTGCAAGCTGACGGGCGCGGGAACTGCAGAAGCTCCGAGCCGGTCCGGGGGCGTCCTTCGCTCCCTTCGTTCTCATGAACAGCACCAGTCCCCCGAACAGCAGCAGGGGCAGCACGTAGAGGAGCGCATCGTTGCCGAGCGTGACATCGCTCACCGCCGACGCGCGGATCCGCACGCCGTTGCGCACGAGATCATCGATGGTGGCGCGGCTTGCGGCTTCGGGCACAAGGGTCCTGAAGCGCGTCCCGCCCTTGAGCGTCCCGCGCATGCTCTGTCCCGAGACGACGACGCGCGCCACTTTCCCCGCGTTCACATCGGCGAGGAAGTCCGAGTAGATGAGGTCGGTTTCCTTCTGCGGCGCGGGGGGCGTGCGAGCGACGTCGAGCGGCAGGCTGTAGGCGGTGGTCTCGCCCGCATAGACGCTCTGGGCCCCCGCGCACCCGGCCGCCGACAGCAGCGCGGCCGCGACAGCCGCCATGAAAACGCCCGGTCGCCGATTGCGCTCCAAGGGCGCCATCTTGATCTCCTCAGTTGGCCTCGCGCCGTGGAAAGTGTTGCCGATGATCGGCCCAGCCGCATCCGTATTCCCCGAGCCTCGGGTCCGTCGTTACACCGAGATCGGCGGTCAGCCGCAGACTACGTGACCCGTCGACGGAACAGCCAGCCGGCCGCCGTCAGGGTTGCCACACCGATCACGGCCATCGGCCAAAGCTGACCGGCGAGCGAGGCGACGCCCGATCCCTGCAGGAACACCCCGCGCACGATCACCAGGAAGTACCGCATCGGGTTCATCAGCGTGAGCGCCTGCACCCAGGGCGGCATGTTGGCGATGGGGGTCGCGAAGCCCGAGAGGATCACCGATGGCACCATGAAGAGAAACGCCCCGAGAAGCGCTTGCTGCTGCGTGGCCGAAAGCGCCGAGATCGCGAGCCCGATGCCGGTGACGGCGAGCACGAACAGCAGCAACCCGAGGTAGAGCGCCGCGAGCGAGCCGCGGAGCGGCACGTCGAACCACATCACGCTCGCCGCGATGATGACCGACGCCTCGGCCGTTCCGAGCAGCAGACCGGGCAACCCCTTGCCGAGGAGAATGTCGAGCGGCCTGAGCGGCGTGACCAGGAGCTGGTCGAAGGTCCCGAGCTCCCGCTCCCGCGCGACCGACAGCCCGACCACCAGAATCGTGATTACCTGTGTCAGCAAGGCGACGATGCCCGGAATGATGAACCAGTGCGAATCGAGCGTCTGGTTGTAGAGCGCCCGCAGATCGAGCAGCGCCGGCGGCGTCCCACCCCCATGCCGGGCGGCCCATGCCAGGCTGAAATCCGTGAGAATGGTGCCCGCGTAGCCCTCCACCAGCAGACCCGTGTTCGAATTTCGGCCGTCGATGATGAGCTGCACGGGCGCGGGCCTGCCTGTGTAGAGGTCGCGGGAGAAGCGCCGGTCGATCGCCACCACCGCCTCGACGCGGCGCGAATCAATGAGCTCATCGAGGCGCTCGCCACTTCGAAGGACGGCCTTCACCGTGAAGGTCGGGGAGCCTGCGAAACGCGCGATGAGATCGCGGGAGGCTTCGCTCCCGTCCTGATCGTAGATCGCGATGGGCACGTGATTGAGGTCGAAGCTGGCCGCATAGCCGAACACCATCAGCTGGATGAGCGGCGGACCGATGAGGAGCCAGCGGCTGCGCGGATCGGACACCACTGCGAGCAGCTCCTTCCAGAGCAACGCCAGGATCTGCCGGCCCATGGTCAGTCGAGGCGCTTGCGCGCCCGCAGCCGCGCAAGCCCGATGAAGAGAACCGCCATGAGCGCCAGCGCCGCCGCATCCGGCAGGATCACCGCGCGGATGTCTCCGGCGAGAAACACCGATTGCAGGATGGTGACGAAGTAGCGCGCCGCGATCAGATGGGTCAGCGCCTGGATGGCGCCCGGCATGCTGCCGATGTCGAACACGAACCCCGAGAGGATGAAGGCCGGAAGGAAGGTGGCGACGATCGCGATCTGGCCGGCTGCGAACTGATTACGCGCGAGGCTCGAGATCAGAAGCCCCATGCCGAGCGCCGCCAGCATGAACAGCGCCGAGCACGCGGTCAGCACGAGGATCGAGCCCTCGAGCGGCACCCCGAACAGAAACACCGCCATCGCGACCGAAGCGCCCATGCCGCCCATCCCGAGCACGAAATACGGAATGAGCTTCGCGAGCAGGATCTCCGACACCGTGACCGGGGTCACCATCAGCGCCTCCATGGTCCCGCGCTCCCATTCCCGGGCGATCACCAGAGCCGTGAGGAGCGCTCCGGTGAGCGTCATGATGACGGCGATGAGGCCGGGCACGAGATAGTCGCGGCTGCGCACGTCGGGGTTGAATCGCATGCGCGGCCGCGCATCGAGGACGAGGGGCGGCGGCTCGCCCCGCTCGAGCGCGCGGCTCTGAAGCCAGTTTCCCCAGAGCTGCTGCACGTACCCCTCGACGATCCGTGCCGTGTTGGCGTCGACCCCGTTGACGATCACCCCGATCCGGGCGCCGCCGCCACTCTCGGCGCGGCGCGCGAAGTCGCTCTGCAGGTAGACGATGCCCTCCACCTGGCGTCCCGCAAGCGCCTGCTCCGCGCGCTGGATCGAGCGGAAGGGATACGGACGAAGATAGCGGGAGTCTCCGAACGCGCCGGCGAAGCTCGAAGACAGGGCATCGCGCCCCTGCACCACGAGGGCGACGGGCACGTCGCGCGCATCGAGCGAGACCCCATAACCAAACACCAGCAGCAACACGGCGGGCAGCACGAACGCGATCGCGAGCGCCGAGGGGTCGCGGGCGATCTGCAGAAATTCCTTGCGTGTGAGGCCGAGCAGGCGTCGATGGGCTCGCTTCATGCGGCCTCCGGCGGGGCGACCGCCTCGATGGCGGCGATGAACGCCTGCTCCATGGTGGGGTCGGGGTCCTTCGCCGTGCGCGCGGCCTCCTTCAGCTCATCCGGAGTTCCCTCCCGCAGCACCCGTCCCTGGGCCATGACGAGCAGCCGGTCGCAATACTCCGCCTCCTCGAGGAAATGCGTGGTGACGAGCACGGTCACCTGCCGCTCCGCGAGTGCATTGATGCGGCGCCAGAACTCGCGCCGCGCAAGCGGATCGACTCCCGAGGTCGGTTCGTCGAGAAAGAGAATGGCCGGCTCGTGCATGAGCGCACAGGCGAGCGCCAGGCGTTGCTTGAAGCCGAGCGGCAACTCGCCGGCCTTGGCATCGAGCAGCGGCTCGAGCGCGAACTCCTGCTCCGCCCAGGCGATCCGGGCACGTTGGCGGGCGCCGGCGAGGAGATAGACGCTGCTGAAGAAATTGAGGTTCTGCCTCACGGTGAGATCGCCATAGAGCGAGAACCGCTGCGACATGTAGCCGATCCTCCGGCGTGCCGTCGCCGCGGCCTTGCGCAGATCGAAACCGGCGACCTCCAGCGTGCCGCCCGAGGGTGGCAGCAGGCCGCAGAGCATGCGAAAGGTGGTGGTCTTGCCGGCGCCGTTGGCGCCCAAGAGGCCGAAGATCTCTCCTCGGCGGACCTCGAAGCTGACATCGTCGACGGCGGTGAATGCGCCAAAGCGACGCGTCACGTGCCGCACGCGGATCACCGCTTCGGCCGTGGACGACGCGGGCAGGTCGTTCGCGGCCGCGGGTGGCCGCGGCGCACCGCCCGCATGGGCCTGTGCGGCCTCATCGCCTCGCCTCATCCCGAGGCGCGCCACGAAGCTGTCCTCGAATCGCGGCGGAGTCGGAGTGACGATGAGTCCCGGAACATCGGTCAGCGTGAGCGCCGCCGGCGCGCTCGCCGCCTCCGTCACGACCCGCACGCGCCCTCCCTGGATCACGGTGTCGAGCACCCCGGGCACCCGCGCGAGACGCGTCTGCAGCGCCCGCCTTCCCGCCGGTGCGACCGCATAGAAACTTCGTCCGCTCATCTCGGCGGCGAAGTCGTCCGGGGGACCGCTGCCGAGGAGCCGCCCCTCGTGCAGCAGCCACACGTGCGCGCATCGCTCCGCCTCGTCGAGGTAGGCCGTGCTGAGGAGCACCGTCGCGTGCGCGTCCCGCACCAGGTGCTCGATGATCCGCCAGAGCTCGCGCCTCGAGATCGGATCGACTCCGACCGTCGGTTCATCGAGCAGCAGGAGCTCGGGAGGATTCACCAACGTGCACGCGAGCCCGAGTTTCTGCTTCATGCCTCCGGAGAGCCGCCCCGCCATGCGCGTGAGGAACGGTCCGAGGCCGGTCATCTGCATGAGCGTCGCGTAACGCGGCGCGCGCTCCTCGGGAGCGAGCCCCTGGAGGTCGGCATAGAGATCGAGATTCTCCCCGACCGTGAGCTCATCGTAGAGACCGAACCGCTGGGGCATGTACCCGACCCGAGCCTGCAGCTTCAGCGGCTCTCGCACCGCATCGAGCCCCAGCGCTTCGATCTTTCCGGAATCGGGCTTCAGGAGTCCCGCAATGAGGCGCATGAGCGTCGTCTTGCCGGCTCCATCGGGTCCGACGAGTCCGGTCACCCTGCCCCGCGATGCCGAGGCCGTCACCCCGGCGAGCGCGGTGACCCGGCGATGGCCCGAGCGAAAGCTCCGGCGCACGTCCGCCAGTCGTATCGATGCCTCGAGGGGGTCAAGGTCCATGAGTGGCTCGATGATGCGCCGGCAGGTCTCGAGGGGTGCGGAGGATCCGGAAAATCATCCGCCATCGGGGGAAGCGGACGGTATAGCGGATTTCCGCAACGGGCCGGGGGCGCGCGCCAGCGCTCACGAGCGCCGGACGATGCGGGCGCTGCGGTTCCGGCGCCGGTCGGCGACGCGTCGTCTCTCGCCCGCGACTTAGGTACATGTACCACTGGAACGCCCTACCGGGAGCGTGGCACAAAGGCAGCCAAGGTCCGCGGAGCGAGCAGCCCTCATGAGTACGATCGTCGATATTCCGCTCCCGAGAGCCATGGAGGCGCCTTTCGCGAGAGAGCGACAGTGGCCCGCCATTCGGGGCGCGGAATTCCTCAGACCCCTCTTCCAGCACATCGTCGAGAACTGCCCGATCCCGGTGCTCGTGACGCGGGTGACGGCCGACGATGAGCCGATCGTCTATGTCAGTCCCGCCCTCGAGCGGCTCCTCGGCTACGACGCCCGAGAGATGATCGGCCTCGACTGGCGCAAGCTCCTCTCCTACCGCGCCGATGCAGCGCCTGGAATCTCGTCCGACCACGCCGTGCTGAGCGACAACATCCTCAGCACCCGACGCAAGGACGGGACGCCGGTGCATCTGCAGGCGAGGTTCTCGCCGTTGTTCACCGAGGCGGGGCTCGGATTCTGCGTGCTGGCGCTGCGCGATGTGACCGACGAGTCCCGCCTCAACGAGACCCTTGAGTTTCGCGCCCATCACGATGCCCTGACGGGACTTGCGAATCGCTACGCGCTCGATGAGCGGTTCAAGCAGACCGCGGACCAGGCGGAGCGTCGCGGCATGTCCTTCGCCCTCGTGCTGCTCGATCTCGACGGCTTCAAGCAGATCAACGATCGCCGGGGGCACGCCACGGGCGATGAGGTTCTGAGATTCTTCGCCGAGCGGCTGATGGAGCTCGTGCGCGCGGAAGATACCGTGGCGCGCCACGGCGGCGATGAATTCGTGCTGCTGCTCGTCGACGGACCCGATCCCGAGGCCATCCGCGCGATCCTCGAGCGAGTCGCGGGCTCCCTCGCCTCGTTGAGTCCCGCGGTCGAGACTTCCTGCACCGCCGGCGTCGCCCGCTTCCCCGAGGACGGCCGGACGCTCGAGGCGCTGCTGGAGGTCGCCGACCGCCGGCTCTACGCCGCGAAGCCCTGAGAGCCCGCACAGGAGATAGAACATGATCCTTCCGCTGCAGATCACCTTTCGTGGCATGGAGCCCTCGCCGGCGCTCGAGGCGCGCATCCGCGAGCTCGCCTCGCGGCTCGACCGGTTCAGCGACCAGATCATGCGCTGCCACGTCATCGTCGAGCCCTCCGCGCATCACAAGCGCCAGGGCTTCCTCTACGACTTCAGGATCGACATCACCGTGCCCGAGGCGGAAATCGCGATCCGGCATGCTCATCCGGCGGATCATGCTCATGAGGATCCCTACGTCGCGCTCCGCGATGCGTTCCGGGCGGCACGCCGGAAGCTCGAGGATTACGAGCGCAAGCGACGCCGCGACGTGAAGAGCCACAACCAGCCCGCCCACGGCCGGATCAAGGAGGTGGATGCGCACCGCGGTCTCGGTCAGATCGAGACCGATGACGGCCGCCTCATCTACTTTCATCGCAACAGCGTCATCGGCGGCCGCTTCCAGGACCTGACGACCGGCACCGAGGTGCGATTCGCCGAGGAGGCCGGTGACCTCGGCCCGCAGGCGAGCACGGTTCACGTCATCTCCTGAGCCGCCCCGGGCCGACGAGGCGCGCCGTCATCCCTTGATGCACACGAGGGGCGCGAGCCTCGCCACCTTGCGTGCCAGCCCCGCCGCCTCGGCGCAGTCGA
>JAKAZP010000112.1 GCA_021815905.1 Pseudomonadota bacterium
AGCACGTTGCGACCGATTCGGCCGTAGCCGTTGATCCCGACTTTGATTGTCATGACCCGTTTCCTCTCATCTACTGGCGCGAATCGTCGAGACGATTCGCGCGAGACCCTATGAACCCAACAGCTCGGTGATTTGCCGGCTGACGTTCTCCGCGGTGAAGCCGAAATGCGCGAGCACCTGCGGGCCCTTGCCCGAGGCGCCGAAGCGATCGATGCCGATCACCCGGCCGTCCGCGCCGACGTACCGCCACCAAGATAGCGTGACGCCGGCCTCGACCGCCACCCTGCGGGTCACGGCGCGCGGCAGCACGCGCTCGCGGTAAGCCGCGTCCTGCGATTCGAACACGTCGGTCGAGGGCATGGAGATCAGCCGCACGCGGCGGCCGCTCGAGTTGAGCTGGGCGACGGCCTCGGCGGCGATTCCCACCTCGGAACCCGTTGCGATCACCAGGCACTCGGGCTCTCCCGCGCACTCGATCAGCACGTAGCCGCCGCGTCGCGCGTCGCCCTGCTGCTCGGCCGTGCGCGACTGCTGCGCCAACCCCTGGCGGGTGAGCACGAGCGCGGTGGGGCCCGCGTGCTCGATCGATGCCGTCCAGGCGACCGCGGTCTCGAACGCGTCGCAGGGTCGCCACATGCTGAGGTTGGGCATTGCGCGCAGGCTCGCGAGCTGCTCGATCGGCTGATGCGTCGGGCCGTCCTCGCCGAGGCCGATCGAGTCGTGCGTGTAGACGAGCACCACGTGCGTGCGCATCAGCGCGGCGAGTCGCACCGCGTTGCGCGCATAGTCGGAGAACACGAGAAACGTGCCGCCGTAGGGCAGGTACCCGCCGTGCAGCGCGATGCCGCTCATGATGGCCGTCATGCCGAACTCGCGCACCCCGTAGTGCAGGTAGTTGCCCTGGGGCGACCCGGGCGTGATCTCGCGCGCACCCTTGAACTTGGTGTTGTTCGAGCCGGTGAGATCCGCCGAGCCGCCGAAGATCTCCGGCAGCGCCGGACCGATGACGTTGAGCGCGGCCTGCGAGGACTGGCGCGTCGCCTGCGGTGTCTTCTGCCCGAGCGCCGCCTCGAGCGCTTTGGCCGCCGTCTCGCGCCAGCTCTGCGGCAACTCCCGGCGCATGCGCCGGTCGAGCTCGCGCGCGAGCTCCGGATGGGCGTCGTGGTAGCGGGCGAGGAGATCGCGCCATTCCGACTCCGCGGCCGCGCCCCGGCCGCGGTGATCCCACGCCGCCCGGATCGCATCCGGAATGACGAACGGCTCATACGGCCAGCCGATGGCCTTGCGCGTGGCGGCGACCTCGTCCGGGCCCAAGGCTTCGCCGTGCGCCTCCGGCGTACCCTGCTTGTGCGGCGCGCCCCAACCGATCACCGTCCTGCAGCAGATGAGCGAGGGTCGCGCCGTCTCGGCCCGCGCCGCCCGGATCGCGGCCGTCACGGCGTCCGGATCGTGGCCGTCGATGGGGGGCACCACGTGCCAGCCGTAGGCCTCGAACCGCCTCGGTGTGTCGTCCGTGAACCACCCCTCGACCTTGCCGTCGATCGAGATGCCGTTGTCGTCGTAGAGGGCGATGAGCTTGCCGAGGCCCAACGTGCCGGCGAGCGAGCAGGCCTCGTGGGAGATGCCTTCCATCAGGCAACCGTCGCCGCAGAACACGTACGTGCAGTGATCGATCACCGGGAAACCGGGACGGTTGAATTCGGCGGTGAGCAGCCGCTCGGCGAGCGCCATGCCGACGGCATTGGCGAGCCCCTGTCCGAGCGGGCCGGTCGTGGTCTCGATGCCGATATCGGGCTCGTACTCCGGGTGGCCGGCGGTACGGCTGCCCAGCTGGCGGAAGTTCTTCAGCTCCTCGAGTCCGAGCGGGTAGCCGGTGAGATAGAGCAGCGCGTACTGCAGCATCGAGCCGTGGCCGTTCGAGAGCAGGAAGCGGTCGCGGTTGAACCACTGCGGATGGCCGGGGTTGTGCTTGAGGAAATCCCCCCACAGCACCTGGGCGATATCCGCCATCCCCAAGGGCATTCCCGGGTGACCGGCATTGGCCCGCTGCACGGCGTCCATCGACAGGGCGCGGATGGCGTTGGCGAGCTCGCGGCGTGTGGTCATATGGCTGTTCCTGTTCGTGGACCTCGATCGCTCGGGTGATTGACGCGCGCCGACAACCACCCTGGCGCCGCGCCGTGGCACGCGGCGCCCATCGTTTTACGAGCGAATCGAGGCGGCTGCCCGTCGCGCCGGCGGCGCTGCGAGCCGATCAATCAGGCCCGGCATTGTCCACCAGACGCGACGGATGCTCAATCGCGCGCTGCGGCGCGACCGCGCTCGGACTCGAGCGTCGCAGCCGGGAGACTCCCCCTTATGTTCCACCGTGAGGCGCCGCTTCACATTATTTCCGCTGTCGGTGCGCATTGCGGCAAATTTCCGGAACCCGCGCTTCCGCGCGCGACTCAGTTCACTGCAGGCAGTCGGGACCGGTCTGATACGCTCTCTGCGCATGAGTTCCGTGCGTCTGACCCAATTCACCGACCCGCACCTCTACGGCAACGAGAGCGGCGAGCTGCGCGGCGTCGCGACACTGCCGGCGCTCGAGGCCACGCTCGCCCACGCGCAGCGGCACGGCTGGCCGCCCGACGCGGTGCTGGTGACCGGCGATCTCGTTCAGGATGACGCGTCGGGCTACAGGCACTTCAGGCGAGTGTTCGGATCGCTGGGCCTTCCGGTGCTGTGTCTGCCAGGCAATCACGACGAGCCCGAAGCCATGCGCCGCGAGCTCGGGCGCGCGCCGTTCCTGCTCGGCGGGGTGGTGGACCTCGGTCTCTGGCGCATCGTGCTGCTCGACAGCTGCATACCGGGAGCGGCCGAAGGTCGCTTGAGCGCCGCAAGCCTCGCCGCGCTCGAGGCGGCCCTTGCCGCGGCTCCGAGCCGGCACGCCCTGGTGTGCCTGCATCACCACCCGGTGGCGATGTCGAGCCGCTGGCTCGACCGCGTCGGGCTCGCCAACGCCGATGAATTTCTAGAGACGATCGGCCGGCATTCCAACGTGCGCGGCGTCGTCTGGGGACACGTGCATCAGAGTCACGACACGCTCCGCAGGGGCGTACGGCTGCTCGCGACGCCCTCGACCTGCGCGCAGTTCCTGCCGCGCGCGGAACAGTTCGCCCTCGACCGCCGGCCGCCGGGCTACCGCACGCTCGAGCTCAAGGCCGACGGCTCGATCGTGACCGAGGTGGTATGGCTCGCGAACGGCGCCGCCGGCTCGGCGGCTCCGGGGTGGGCTGCGGCCTAGCGAGCCGATCCGGGCTGCAGCAGCTCCCGCCAGCGCGCCGCCACCACAGAGAGACGGAACCGGGGATCGGGTCCCGTGACGGGGCGCGCGCCCGAGCGCCAGGCGGCAATCCGCTCGAGGTAATCGTCGAACAGTCCGAGCCGAGCCGCGATTCGAGCCGGCAGGGCGCGGCAGCCCGGCGTGCAGCTGCCGAGTACCGCCTCGTAGATGCGCTTCGCCGGCGTCACCGGCAGCACCTGCCTCGGATCGTCGAGCACCTCGAGCGCGGCGCCGCAGTCGTGCGTGAGCACGGGAGTCCCGAGCGCCCGGGACTCGGCCAGCACCAGTCCGAAAGTCTCCGGAATCACAAAATTGGGGAAGAACGTACAGAGCGCGTTGCGCACCTCGGCGAGCATGAGTGCGTGCGGCTGAGGGCCGAGGTACTCCACGCCGTCGATCGGGGCGAGCCGTGCCGACTTGTAGCCCGGATTGCCGATCACGAGGCGCAGGTCCGGCATCCGCCGGCGCAGCGCCCGGAAGGCGTCGAGGGCGAACTTCAGTCCCTTGTTCGGCGAGGACAGGAACACGAGCTTGCCGTCATCGATGCGGGAGCCGTCGGGCTCGAGAGCGTCGTCCACGGGGTTGTAGATCGTGCAGGCCCGCACCCGGTCGTCGACCCCGATCCAGCGCAGTGTCGCCTCCACCGCGCGCCGATGGGTTTCCGACACGCAGATGACTCGAACCTCGAGCGCCCGCAGCAGCTCCTTGCTGCGCTTGAGCCTGTGCCCGCGCGTGGAGCCGGGATGGACGCGGTCGTGCAGCCACAGGTGCACGCGCGCATTCGGGTAAAGCTCGCGAGCCGCCGCCAGGGCGCGCGAGTCGCGGATCACCACGAGGTGCGTGATGGCGGGATCGCGGGTCGGGGGAACATAACGTCCGCTCGCGCTCGTGCGCTTGTGCTGCGCCACCAGCGCGCCGAGCGCATCGGCAACACGAACCACGGTCGCCTCGGTTCCGCCCATCGCCTCGTTGGCGAGCGTGCCCGAGTCGTAGGGACGCTCGCACACGGCGTCGAAGAACAGGATCGAGCTCACCCGGGCATGATTGCGCAGAACGAGCTGATTTGGCGAGGGCTTTTCACTCGGCGCAACATCCGCGCGGCGCTTGCGCGTGCCGGCGCCCATACGCCATAATCACCGGCGCACCCGGGATCCTCCCGACGCATGCCTGCCTGACACCCGCCGATGCCCCGTGCGACAGAGCCCGCCCAACCGAGGCTGCCGCTCAACCCTTTCGTATTCCGGTTTGGCCGAATTGGCGACATGGTCATGCTGACGGCGGTCATGCGCGCGCTGCACGACCGTTACGGCGCCCCCTGTTATGTGGTTGGGATGGACCCGTGGATACACGACATGTACCGGGGCCATGAGGACGTCGCCGCCTGCTGGCACGTTCCGCGCAAACTGCCGTTTCCTTTCGGCTTGCAGTGGCCGGCGGTGTCGCGGGCGTTGCGTCGCAGCGCACCCGGCCCGGTGTACGTCTGCGAGCATCATCGCCGGCAGGTACCGCGCATCAGACGACTGCTGTCGCTGACCGGGGTCGATCCGCGACGATGCCTGTTCATCGACGAGGAGCCCGGCACGGAGCGGCCGTGGATCGAATGTCTGTTGGAGTTTGCCGCGCGCACGCCGCCATCGGTGCGAGCGGACGAGTATCCCCCGCCGGCAATCGCGGGCCCCTGGAGACCTCACCTCGTGGTCATGGAGAGCGAGCGCCGCGGGGCGCGGCAGTGGCTCGCCGAGGCAGGCTGGGGCGGCGAGCCGCTGGTGCTCGTGCAGCCGGGGAACCACCGCACGATGGGCCGGCGGCGGGTGCGTCAGTGGGCGAACCGGGACGACAAGGCCTGGCCGACCGGA
The DNA here is from genome assembly GCA_021815905.1 of Pseudomonadota bacterium. Next base: position 5,182 of record JAKAZP010000112.1, read on the forward strand.
CATTGGGCGGCGCTGTTGCACGGGATCCGGGCAACGCATCCCGAGATGTCGATCGTGTTACGTGGAGCAGCGGCCGAAAGGCCGATGCTCGAGGAGATACGCGCGTCCGCATCGCTTCCCCGGGTGTTGATTGCCGCCGGCGGCCTGGGGCGCCTCTTCGCCCTGTGCGAGCTGGCCCGCAGCATGATCTCCATCGACACGGGCCCGGCCCACGCCGCCGCCGCGCTCGGCGTGCCCCTCGTGGTGCTCTACGGCACCCACTCGCCGCGGGTGTGGCTGCCGCGCAGCGGCGGACAGTCCCCGGTCCTCGCGCTCGAGGCCGAGCGCGTCGGGCAGATTTCCCCGCAGGCGGTGCTCGAGCTGTGGCGGACGTTGTGAGCTCGGCGGCGCGCGCGCTTCAGCCCGCCGTGTTCCTCTTCGGCCGCGTCGGCGACATGATCATGCTGACCGCGGCGTTGGATCTGCTGCACCGCCGCTATGGCGGTCCGGCGCACGTGATCGGCGCCGGCCCGTGGAACCGCGAGATCTACCGGGCGCATCCGGATGTGGCGCGCTGCTGGACGCTGCCGCGGCACCTGCCGTTCCCGGCGACGCTCGAGTGGTTGGGCGTGGTGCGCGCCCTCAGGCGCTCGGCGCCGGCGCCGGTGTATGTCGCGGAGGCGATGCCCCGGCGGGTCGCGCGCATCAAGCGCCTGTTGTCCCTCGGCGGCATCGATCCCGGACGCTGTGTGTTCCTCGGGGAAGCGGTGCGTCAGGGCGAGCACTACATCGACGCGCTCTCGAGCCTCGCCGCGCGCACCCCGCCGGCCCTCGCCGCGGCGGAGTATCCGATGCCGGAGGACGGGCGCGCGCCGCATCTGGTGACGCTCGATCCGGAACGGATCCGGTGCGAAGCGCTGCTGCGAGAGCGGGGCTGGAGCGGCCGGCCGCTCGTTCTGATCCAGCCCGGCACGGCGCGCACCCTGAGTGCGCGCAGTCGCAAGCGGTGGCAGGCCGACAACGACCGCTCCTGGCCGGTCGAACGCTGGCGCGAGTTGTTGCACGCCCTGAGCGACCGGCAGCCGCAGGCGGTGCTCGTGCTGCGCGGCGCCGTCAGCGAGCTGCCCTACCTGCGCGAGCTGCGGACCCTGATCGGTCTCGAGGGGCTGGAGGTCGTCGGTCTCGGCCTGCGCGCGAGTTTCGCCCTGATGGAGGCGGCCGACGGCATGATCTCCATGGATACGGGCATGGCGCACGCGGCCGCGGCGCTCGGACTGCCCGTGGTCGTGCTCATGGGCGCGAACCCCCAGTGGCGGGTGCTGCCCCGCGGCGCCTCGCCCTCGGCGGTGATCGGCGTCGGCGGTCCACCGGTCAGTGCCCGCGCCGACCAGATCCCGCTCGAAGCCGTGCTCGCCGCATGGCGCTCGCTGCCGGCGCGCCGGCGGGTTTGAAGGGCGCGCGACCGCCTCAGAAGGAGCGCGACAGGTACAGCGTCCAGCTGTAGATGCTGTCGAGCGTCTGCTTGCAGCATGGCCGTTCCGAAGGCAGATCCTGCAGGCGCTGCGCCGAGACCACATTGTGGAAGTCGATCCCGACCCCCCAGCCCGGTAGCACATTGCGCCACTGCAAGCCCCCGCCGAGATACAGGCCGTAGGCCGGCGTCGTCAGCGCGTAGCGAGCGGCGCCCAAGAACGCGTGGACTGCCACGTGCTTGCCGAAGCGGTAACGGTAATCGAGCATGCGCGCCCCGAGCAACGTGCGGCCGCGGATCTCGTCCATGTCGAGTCCCACACCGATGTCCTGGTGCGCCGACACGCGCCGCCGCGCTCCGATGCCCACGTGGGGCGCGATCTGATTGTGCGTGTAAAAACGGACGTGGGGCGGCTGGTAGACCAGCACACGGTCGTAGTCGAGGCCGGCTTCGACGTAGAGGTCATCACCCCTCGGGCGCTCGCCGGCGAAGGCGGAGGCCGGATCGCCCCGGCTGAAGAGAGCTTCGCCGTCGCGCAGATACCCCTCGAGCCGAAAATAGTGGTTGCCGAACACGTCCCGCCCGCCGTCGAGCTCGATGCCGGCGGCATAACCGTGCCAGGGATAGGAATAACTGAGCGCGCCGAGGTACGCGGTCCTGTACGGGAAGGTGGCGAACACGGTCTGTCCCTCGTCCGCCAGCTCGCGCAGCTGAAGCTGCATGTAGCCGCCGAACCCGGGTGTCCAGCCGATGCGCAGCATGTTGCTCTGGCCGCCGACCTCGTCCGCGATCGAGGTCGCGGTGGCGAGCACGCGCTGATCGCCGAACCAGTTACCGATGTTCGCGCCGTCGTTGGTGAGGCCATCGAGGTAGCCGGTCTGCACGTTGCTCGCCGTGTGCACGTACCAGGTCGGCGCCCATGAGGTGTGCTCGTACGTGAAATCGAACGGCCCCACGCGCGGGAAGTCGATGCCCGCCGAGATCGCCGGCTTGCCGAGCAGGTAATTGCGGCCCATGAGGGTATCGTTGCCGGCATACTCGAAATAGGCCGAGAAGGGATACCGGCCCGGGAAGATGAACCGGCTGGTGATCGAGGCCTCCTGCTTGCCGACCACGTGCGTGCCGGCGTTGAAGCCGCTCGTCTGCGCCTTGGCGGGATTGAGGAAGGCCTGCATGATGTCGATGACCGGTTCGCCGCCGGCCGCCCCGCCGCCCCAGAAGAGGACCCGCTGGACC
>JAKAZP010000113.1 GCA_021815905.1 Pseudomonadota bacterium
TCTCGAGTATGCGATCGACGTCGCGCAGGCGGCGCGGGAGCGAGGCGTGCGCAGCGTCGCCGTGACCGCGGGCTACATCTCTGCCGAGCCGCGAGCGGAGCTCTTCGCGCACATGGACGCCGCCAACATCGATCTGAAGGGCTTCACGGAGGAGTTCTACCGCAGAGTCTGCGGAGCGGAGCTCGGCGCCGTGCTCGAGACGCTCGAGTACGTGCGGCACGAGACGCGCACGTGGCTCGAGGTGACGACGCTCCTCATCCCCGGGCAGAACGACTCGCCCGAGGAGCTCGAGGCGATGTGCGCCTGGTTCGCCGAGCACCTCGGTCCCGAGGTGCCGCTGCACTTCACGGCATTCCACCCCGACTGGAAGATGCGGGACGTGCCGCCGACGCCGATCGCGACCCTGCGGCGCGCCCGGCAGATCGCGATGGAGCACGGCCTGCGGTACGTGTACACGGGCAACGTGCGCGATGCCGAGGGCGGCAGCACCTGGTGCCACGGCTGCGGGGCGCGCCTCATCGGCCGCTCGGGCTATGACCTGACGGCGTGGGGGCTCTCGCCCGAGGGGCGCTGCACGGCGTGCGGCAGCGCCTGCGCCGGAGTGTTCGAAGCGGCTCCGGGGGACTGGGGCTCGCGCCGCCAGCCGGTGCGACTGTCCGCCTGAGCTCCCCCGGCCTCGATGCCGGTCGAGGAGGCGCGCAGGAGCGCGCTTGCCGCTGCGCCCGATTCTGCCGGGCAGTCGATGGCGCCGGGCACGGCACCCCCGGTATCCTTCCCGCGCTTCGCGAGCACGGCCTGAAGTGAAAGGTGCAGAGAGTGTCCAAGGCGTTATCGGGGGTCGGCCCCAGGTTCCCCCAGGTGGTGGTGTTGTTCGGCGCGACCGGCGACCTCGCCCGGCGCAAGCTCCTGCCGGGGCTGTTCCACCTCGCGCGGGCCGGATTCATTCCCGGCTGCCGCGTGGTCGGGGTCTCGCTCGAGAGCCTCGATGCGCAAGGGTTTCGCGCGCTCGCGCGCGCCGCGGTCGATGAGTTCTCCCTGCGCAAGGTGGATGCGGCCGATTGGGGCGCCTTCGCCCAATGCCTCGATCACGTGCCGCTCGGGGGCGGCGCCGCCGCGGTGCGCGCGGCCGTGGAGCGCGCCGAGCAGGCGATCGGCTCGGAGTGTCGCCGCCTGCATTACCTGAGCGTGCCCCCGAGCGCGGCGCTCTCGGCGGTGCGGATGCTCGGGGAGGCGCAGCTCGTCGAGCGCGCGCGCATCGTCATGGAGAAGCCCTTCGGCACCGACCTCGCGAGCGCTCGCTCGCTCAATGCGAAGCTGCACGAGGTGTTCGCCGAGGAGCAGATCTTTCGCATCGATCATTTCCTCGGCAAGGAGCCGGCGCAGAACATCCTCGCCTTCCGCTTCGCCAACGGCCTGTTCGAGCCCATCTGGAACCGCAACTTCATCGATCACGTGCAGATCGACGTTCCCGAGACGCTCGGCCTCGGCCGGCGCGCCTCGTTCTACGATCCGATCGGCGCCTTCCGCGACATGGTGGTGACGCACCTGTTCCAGATCCTCGCCTTCGTCGCCATGGAACCGCCGACCGCGCTCGAGCCGGCGTCGATCAGCGAGGAGAAGAACAAGGTCTTCCGCAGCATGCTGCCCATCGGCCCGGAGGATGTCGTCCGCGGTCAGTTCACCGGCTACCGCGGCGAGGAGGGCGTCAACCCCGAATCCGACACCGAGACCTTCATCGCGCTCAAGTGCTCGATCGACAACTGGCGCTGGGCCGGGGTGCCGTTCTACCTGCGCACCGGCAAGCGCCTCGCGGAGGGCCAGCGCATCATCTCCATCGCGTTCCGCGAGCCGCCGAAGAGCATGTTTCCCGCCGACTCGGGCGTCGGGGCGCAGGGCCCGGATCACCTGACGTTCGATCTTGCCGACGTCTCGAAGATGTCGCTGTCGTTTTATGGTAAGCGGCCGGGTCCGGGCATGCGGCTCGACAAGCTGAGTCTGCAATTCGCGCTGCACGACACCGGGCTCGTGGGCGATGTGCTCGAGGCCTACGAGCGGCTCATTCTCGACGCCATGAGAGGGGACCGGACGTTGTTCACCGCGGCCGAAGGCATCGAGCGGCTGTGGGAGCTCTCGACACCGCTGTTGGAGGCGCCGCCGCCCGTGCGGCTCTACGCGGCGGGGTCGTGGGGGCCGAATTCCATGCACCAGCTGATCGCGCCGCACGCCTGGCGGCTGCCGTTCGAGCGGATCTGGCGCGACCCCAACCGATCCGGGAGCTGAGCCAACTCTTCGACTCGTTCTACCGGTATCGGCGCGCCGTGGGCCGCGCCGGCCGCCGCTCGAGGTGCAGGGAGCCGTGAAATGTTGTAGGGTAGTGTCGCGGCGGACTCGCAGCGGGAAAAAGCAAAATGCTAATACTCACAAGACGCGTCGGCGAGACCATCATGGTGGGCGACAACGTGACCTTCACGGTCCTCGGCGTCAAAGGCAACCAGGTGCGATGCGGCATCAATGCGCCCAAGGAGGTCTCCGTCCATCGCGAGGAGATCTACGAGCGCATCCACCGCGAGCGCGAGGCATCGAATCTGCGGGCGGAGCAGGGACTCGAGGCTCCGGCGGCGGAGAAGCCGTAAGCCCCCTCGGGGCGTGCGCAGCGCCTCGCACCGCCCGCTGCCCCTCGACGATCGGTGCCCCCGTCCCCGGGGGTCTTCCGGGTGGGGCGCCATCGGGAGCGTGCCCGGTGCTTTGACTTCCCGCCGGGCGTCCCCAAATAGCCTGGAGTGTCCTCCCGGGAACCCCGGCAAGGTCCGCGGGTCTTGGGATCGACTACAATAGCGTTTTGCGCGGTGCGCGATCCGATCCCTCAAGGAGATCACTCGATGCCATTACCGATCCGCCGATCCGGCAACAGGCCCGGCTTGAACCCGAACACCTTCGCAAACCTGCCGCGGCTCGGGATCGGCGCCGAGTCCATGACGGTGCAGGGCACGGTGAACAAGGGCTTCCTGCTGCTGGTGGTGCTGATGGCGGCCGCGCTGTGGCCCTGGTCCCAGTACATGAGCACGGGTGACGTGCAGACCGTCTCATCTTCGATGATGATCGGGCTGATCGGCGGCTTCGTGCTCGCCCTCATCATCAGCTTCAAGGCGACGCTCGCGCCTTACCTCGCCGTGCCCTATGCGGCGCTCGAGGGCCTGGCGATCGGGGGCTTCTCGGCCATTCTCGAGCAGCGCTATCCGGGCATCGCCATCGAGGCGGTCGGGCTCACGCTCGGGGTCCTCGCGGTGCTGCTGGTGGCGTACAAGGCGGGGCTCATCCGGGTGACCGCGCGCTTTCGCGCCATGGTGATCGGAGCGACGGGAGGGATCATGCTCCTCTTCCTCGCGACCTGGATCCTGAGCTTCTTCCACGTGGCCGTGCCGGTGCTCTATTCCTCCTCGCCGCTCGGCATCGGCATCTCGCTCTTCATCGTCGCCATTGCCGCGCTCAATCTCGTGCTCGACTTCGACTTCATCGAGCGCGGGGCCGCCGGCGGCGCTCCGAAGTACATGGAGTGGTACGGGGCGTTCGGCCTCATGGTGACCCTGGTGTGGCTCTACATCGAGATCCTCACGCTGCTGTCTCAGACGCGCCGCGAATGACGTAACGGGGCCCGGCGGCCGCCGCGGCTGAAGCGCGGCGGGCGGCACGGCCCTTGCTCGATTCCCTTCGCGTCACGTTTGCAATGGAGGAATCGAGCATGAACAACGATCGCGCCGCCGGGCAATGGAAACAGATGAAGGGCAACCTCAAGGAGCAGTGGGGCAAGCTCACGGACGATGACCTCACGCGGCTCGAGGGCAAGAGCGATCGGTTGGCCGGCGTGATCCAGGAACGGTACGGGATCGCGCGCGACGAGGCCGAGCGCCAGGCGCGGGAATTCCAGACCCGCCACAACTGGCACTGAGTCGAACTCGAGCTCATCAACGGCGTCGAGCTGCCGGGCCATCGTGCCCGGCGGCCTGGCGACGGTCGCCGACGGCGACGGCAGCCGATGGCGACGACAGCCGACTCAGCGGCAGCCGATGGCGATCCCGGCGCCGGCGCCAACTAGCGCAACACCTCATCCAGGAACTGAAGCAGCGACTGCCACGAGCGGCGGTCCGCCGCCGCATCGTATGCCATGCCGCTCGAGCGGTCCGTGGCATGCGGATTGGTGAAGGCGTGCACCGTGTTGCCATAGGCGTGGAGCTGCCAGTCCGCCCCGCCCGCGCTCATTTCCTTCGCGACCGCGAGCACGTCCTCGGGGGGGGCCATCGGATCGTCGTAACCGTGGAGCATCAGGACCTTGGATCGGATCCGGGCCGCGGGCAGCCCGCTCGGCTTCAGCAAGCCGTGCACGCTCGCCACCCCCCGGACATCGGCGCCGCTGCGCGCCAGATCCAACACGCACAGGCCTCCGAAGCAGTAGCCCAGGGCGGCGACGCGCCGCGCATCGGCCTGTGACAGTCCCCGCACCGCGGTCAGCGCCGCGGTGATGCGCCGCGCGAGCAGAGCGCGGTCTTGCATGAAGGGCATGATGAGCGCGGTGCACTCCTCGGTGGTGTTGCCCCGCTTGCCCTTTCCGAACATGTCGAGCGCGAAGGCGGCGAAGCCGTGCCAGGCGAGCCGGCGCGCCTTCTCCTCGACGAACGCATCGCGCCCGCTCCAGGTGTGACTGATGAGGACCGCGGGCAGCGGCGCCGCGCGCCCATCGTCGTGGCAGAAGAAGCCTTCGAGAACGGTCGAGCCCTCGCGGTACTCGATGAGCTGCTCGCGAATCGCCATGATGGAGTCTCCGGGGAGTGGCACGGGGCAGGGGGCGCATTCTAGCAAACGGGGGCGGTTGGATTGTATGCGCGGGCCGCTCTTGTTACCCTCCCGGTCATGGTACCCGCGGCCGAAGCGCTGATTCGCCTGAAGGACGGCAACCGCCGGTTCGTCGAGCGCGTGCGCAGTCGCGAGGCGCTGCTCGGCGCAGCGTCACGGCTCGAGCTCACCCAGGAGCAACGGCCGTTCGCGATCGTGCTCGGCTGCTCGGATGCGCGCGTGCCGGCGGAGATCGTCTTCGACCAGGGATTGGGCGATCTGTTCGTGATTCGCGTCGCCGGCAACATCGTCTCGCCGTCGCAGATCGGCAGCGTCGAATTCGCCGCCTCGCGCTTCGGCACGCGCCTGGTGGTCGTGCTCGGACATTCGCAGTGCGGCGCCATCACGGCGACGCTGGAGCAGCTCAGGCAGCCGGCGGAGAGTCAGTCGCGCAACATCCGCTCGATCGTCGATCGGGTGCGCCCCTCGATCGAGGGGCTGTTGAAGACCGAGCTGCGGCACGACGAGGCTGCCCTCATCCGGCAGGCCGTGCGCGCCAACGTCGGGGTCTCGGTGAGCCACCTCCGGTACGGGTCCGACGTGCTCGAGAAGCTGATCCTCGAGGACGGCCTCGCGGTCGTTGGCGCGGAGTACTCGCTCGAGACCGGCGAGGTGGAGTTCTTCGACGGGCTGGCCGAGTCCTGAGAGGGGGGCTTGCGCGCGCGCCGGCCGGCGCGGTGCGCTCGAGCCTACCTGCGGCGCGCGAGACCGACGCCGAGCAACACCACTCCCGCGCCGAGCGCGACTCCGCCCACCCAGCCGGGAAGCTGGCGCTCCCTCTGCATGGTCGCCTCGATCTGGCCGAACTTGAAGACGCTCTCGTTGCCCATGTAATGCGGCGGCCGCAGGATGAGGAACACCCCGGCCGCGACCAGCACCAGACCCACGATCGAGAGAATCCGCACGGCGCTTCCCCGTCAATGCACGTAATCGGACCTTAGCAGCCGAAGCTCGGTCGCGGCAAGCCACCGCGCTCCCGCGCCCGCTCTCAGGCCATGCCGCCGTTGACCGAGAGGATCTGCGCGGTCATGTAGGAGGCCGCCTCGGAAGCGACGAAGGACACCACCGCCGCGACTTCCTCGGGCAGCCCCGCGCGCGCCATGGGCACCAGGCTCTCGATGGCCGCGGCATCGAACAACCGCTCCGTCATCGGCGTGTGAATGATGCCGGGCGCCACGGCATTCACGGTGATGCCGCGGGTCGCGACTTCGAGCGCGAGCGCCTTGGTGGCGGAGTTGAGCGCCCCCTTGGCCGCGGCGTAGTTCACCTGGCCCTTGTTGCCGATCAGGGCGGCGACGGAGGTGATGGTGATGATCCGTCCCCAGCGGGTGCGGATCATCGGCATCAGGATGGGCTGCGTGACGTTGAAGAATCCGTCGAGCGAGACATCGAGCACCCGGTGCCACTGCTCCGCTCGCATGCCGGGCAGCACGGCGTCGTCGTGCACTCCCGCATTGTTGACGAGGATCTGGATCGGGCCGTCGGCGAGCACCGTCTCGATCGCCCGGCGCGCGGCCTCGTTGTCGGTTACATCGAAGTGCAGCGGCGCGGCACTGCCGCCGGAGCGGGTGATCTCATCGACCACCGCCTCCGCCGCCGCCACTCCCTGCCGGGCGTGCACGTACACGTGATGGCCGTCGTGCGCGAGATGGCGGCAGATCGCGGCTCCGATGCCGCCGCTCCCGCCCGTGACCAGGGCGCGCTTGCGCGCGGGGCTCATCGGGCCGCTTGGCCCGGCCCGCCCGGGACCTCACCGGTCACGGACCGGCCGAAGACGATCCCGACGCGCCCGCTGACGAGCTCCTGCCCGAGCGCGGTGAGGGCGAACTCGTAGAGCGCGCTGCCCTCATCGCCCGCGAGGCGGCCGGCGCTCGCGATCAGGTCAGCCTCGAGGTCATCGAGCCGCTCGACGTGCAGCAGGAGGTTGCGCACGCTCGCGAGATAGCCGATCGCCGCGGGCTTGCCCGCGCGGGACGCCATGATGGCCCCGTGCACCGCCATCGCCTGGGCCGCGTACTCGATGCCGCACGCCGCTCCCAGGCGCCCGTGGGCGCGCAGCGGATTGTCGGGCAGCCGGTGGCTCGAGGCGCGGCAGCGGATGTGCGTCGCGTCCCAGGTCACGACCTCATCGAGCAGGCACATCCGCCCGCGGTGCGGGATGTGACGCTCGATCCACAGCCGATCGAGGGACGCCCGGTCCGCGGGTCCGCGGCGCAGCGGGATGGGTTCGGACATCAGGCCACCTCCAGGGCGATGCGCTGCGCATCGAGGTAATCGAGCACCACTCGCCCGGCCTCGCCCCGCGCGAGCCGTCGCATGAGCGGCAGGCTGCGCGCCGAGGGGACCGCGGCCCGCAGCCGCTCGAGCTCCGGGTCGGCCAGGGTCCCCGGCGTCTCCTCGGTGAGCGTCAGCCTCAGGTGACCGAGTGTCGCAGCTGCGCGGGAGGGCGACAAGACGAGCGCGACGGCGAACGAGTCGAGGAGCGGGCGCTTGCCGCGCAGCGGCTCGGGGTAGCTCGTCTCGTAGGCGCTGAGGAGCACCGGCGCGCGGCTCGCGCGCACGAGCGCGAGCGCCTCGAGCAGGCCCGCGCCGAAGCTCGCATCGTAGGCGCAGAGAACCGTCGATGCGGCCGTGGCGCCGGTCGCGATGCTCCAGTAGCCGGCCGCGGCGTTGTGCACGGAGTTGTGAAAGCGAGTCGGTGAGATCTGCCGCTCGGCGGAGGCGAGGGTCTGGCAGATCTCATGACAGATCTGGCCGTCCCCGCCCGAGGAGGAGAATACCGAGAGGAGGCCGCCCGGATCGAGCGCGGCGCCGCGCACCGCCTGCGCCGCCGCCGCCATCGCGAGTCTCACGGTCGTGCCGGTGCGCCGCCGCTCGGCGCTCGGCAGTGTCTCCGGAATCGGCACCACGGTCGGGGCCGGGCGGTAAGGGGCCGTGCCCGCCAACACCGGCGCCGCGCTCGCCCAGTCGGGGAGGCCG
>JAKAZP010000114.1 GCA_021815905.1 Pseudomonadota bacterium
CGTGGCCGCGGTCGCGGCCGTCGACGCCGCGACCGCCGAGCGGGCGCTGCAGCTGATTCGATTGACGGTGAGAGAGCTGCCCGCCTACTTCACCTCCCAAGAGGCGCGCGTTTCCGGAGCCGTGCCGTTGCACGAGGACTATCCGGACAACATCCTGCGTTCGGTCCACGACGAATTCGGCGACGTCGCGGCGGGCTTCAGGCACGCGGCGCTGGTTCGCGAAGAGTGTTACCGGTGCGCCGAAGTGGTTCATGCCCAGATGGAGCCGCACGCCGCGCTCGCGCAGTTCGACCCCGACGACGGGCGGCTGACGATGTGGAGCGTCACGCAGGTTCCCTACTACCTTCATCTCATGCTGGCCCGCTGCCTCGGGATCGACGAGTCGCGCATACGCATCGTCAAACCCTTCGTCGGCGGCGGTTTCGGCGCTCGCGTGGAGGTCCTCAACTTCGAGGTCGTCACCGCGCTCCTGGCGCGAGCCGCCCGCGGCACGGTGCGCATGAACCTGACGCGCGAGGAGACATTCCTCACCCATCGCGGCCGCCCGCAGACGGAAATTCGTCTCAAGCTCGGGCTCACCGCCGAAGGGAAGCTGACCGCGGTCGAGTGCGAAGTCGTGCAGCGGGGCGGCGCCTATGCCGGTTACGGGGTGGTGACCATACTTTATGCCGGAGCCCTGCTGCACGCGCTCTACCGCGTGCCGGCGGTGAAGTACGACGGCTATCGCATCTACACCAACACCCCGCCGTGCGGCGCCATGCGTGGCCATGGCTCGGTCGACGTTCGCTATGCCTTCGAGAGCCTGCTGGACGGCATGGCGGAGGAGCTCGGTCTGGACCCCTTCGCCGTACGCCGTGCCAATCTGCTCGAGTCACCTGTCGAGACGCTGAACGGCATCATGGTCAATTCCTATGGCCTGCCGCAGTGCCTCGATCGGGTTCAGGAAGCCAGTGGCTGGCGCAGCAAGAAGGGACGGCTGCCGTACGGACGTGGTGTCGGCATGGCCTGCTCGCATTACGTGAGCGGCGCCGGCAAGCCCATCCATCGCACCGGTGAACCGCATGCGGTAGTGGAGATGCGTCTGGATTTCGACGGCGGCATCACCCTGCTCACCGGAGCGGCCGACATCGGACAAGGTTCCTCCACCGTCCTGGCGCAGATCGCCGCCGAAGTGCTCGGCGTCGAGCTCGACCGCATCCGGGTCATCGCGGCCGACAGCGCCCTGACGCCCAAGGACAATGGCTCGTACTCGTCGCGCGTCACATTCATGGTGGGCAATGCGGCGCTCGACGCCGCGCGCAGGCTCCGCGATGTGCTGGTGCGAGCGGCGGCGAAGCGGCTCGACGCCGATCCGGCCAGTGTGGAATGCGATGGCGAACGGTTTGTCGTCGTCGGGCGGGATGGCAGCCTGGCATTCCGCGATGCCGTGGCGGCGGCGCTTGCCGGCGCGGGGAGCATCACCACCAAGGGAACCTTCACCGTGCCGCTCGAATACCAGGGGGGAAAGCACCGGGGCGGAGCGGTCGGCTCGACGATGGCCTTCAGCTATTCGGCCCAGGTGGCCGAAGTCGACGTGGATGTGGATACCGGAATGGTTCGCGTGCACAAGATCTGGGTCGCCCACGATTGTGGTCGGGCGCTCAACCCGCTTGCCGTGGAGGGACAGGTGCAGGGAGCCGTATGGATGGGCTTGGCCCAGGCGCTGAGCGAGGAGACCCGCTACGACGGGGGCTTCCCGCTGCACGCGAGCCTGCTCGGCTATGGTGTGCCGAGCGCGGTCGAATCCCCGCCGATCGAAGTCCACATCATCGAATGCCTCGATCCGAACGGTCCCTTCGGCGCGAAGGAAGCCAGCGAGGGGTCGCTCGCCGCCTCGCTCCCGGCGTTGAGCAACGCGGTGGCAGATGCCATCGGTCTGCGCGTGAGGGAATTGCCGCTCACCCCGGATCGGATTCTCGAGGCGCTGAATCGGCGGCGGCGCGACGACCAGCTCGCCTCGATGCGCGGGACGGCATCATGACGGCGCTGCCCGCCTTTCAGCTGCTTCGCCCGGCAAGCCTGTCCGAAGCGGTAGCGGCCCGGCAAAGGTACCCGGGCGCGGCGCTGCTCGCGGGGGGTACCGACCTCATCCCCAATCTCCGGCACGGGCTTCGCCACACCCCGGCGCTCATTGATATCACCGGGTTGCCCGGACTGCGGGACGTTGCGGTCGAGCCCGCGGGCCTGCGCATCGGTGCAGGCGTGACGCTCGAGCGGCTGGCAAACGATCCCCTCGTGGGAGCGCGGCTCCCCGCCCTCGCGCAGGCGGCGCGGCAGGTCGCCGCTCCCGCACATCGTTCGGTCGGCACGCTCGGCGGCAATCTCTGCCTCGATACCCGCTGCATCTACTACAACCAGGGCGAGTGGTGGCGGCGGAATAATGACTTCTGCCTCAAGTACCGCGGCAACCGCTGTCACATCGCACCGGCGGCATCCCGGTGTCAGGCCGCCTACAGCGGCGATATGGCTCCGGTCCTGCTCGTTCTCGGCGCGATGGTCGAGCTCGGCGGAGCATCCGGCACGCGCTGGACGGCTCTCGAGAGCCTCTTCCGCGAAGATGGCGCCGCTCACCTTCGCCTGGCCGATGACGAAGTATTGCTCGCTGTCCGGATTGCGATCGATCGCGGCCTGGTTGCCGGCTATGAGAAGGCCCGTCTCCGCGGCGCGATCGATTTTCCCCTCGCGGGCGTCGCCGTATCGTTGCGCCGGGAGAACGACGTCGTTGCACATCTGTGCATCGCCGTGACCGGCACGAATTCGCGCCCGATCCTGCTGACGGGCTGTGACAAGCTGGTCGGGCTGCCGTTCGACGACAAGCTCCTCCAACAGGTCGAAAAGCTCACGCAGAAGCAGGTCAAGCCCATGCGCACCACGCTGGCGCCGGCGCATAGCCGACGCCGCCTGGCGGCCGCGATCGCGGTCCGCCTCTCCCGTCGCCTGTGGCAAGCGACGGAGACGTAATTCACGGGACCGGAGACGCTCATGGCCGCGAACCCGAATGGAAGGATGCGTCCGCCTCCGGCGGCGGCGACTGCGTTCGAGCCGATCGAGCTCGCCTCGCGCGACGAGCTCGCGGCTTTGCAGTGCGACCGCCTGAAACGGACCCTGAGTCATGCTTATCGGAATGTGCCGCACTACCGCAGGGCCTTCGATGCGCTCGGCGTCCATCCGGACGATTTCCGCGAGCTCGCCGACCTCGCCAGATTTCCGTTCACCACCAAGCAGGACCTCCGGGACAACTACCCGTTCGGCATGTTTGCCGTGCCCAGATGCGATGTCGCACGGATTCATGCCTCATCGGGGACCACGGGCAAGCCGACGGTCGTCGGTTACACCGACAACGATGTCGAGACCTGGGCCAGCCTCATGGCCCGCTCCATCTGGGCCGCCGGGGGACGCCCGGGCATGATGGTGCATGTCGCCTTCGGCTACGGCCTGTTCACCGGCGGCTTCGGCGCCCATTACGGCGCTGAGCGTCTCGGCTGCACTGTCGTGCCCGCATCGGGCGGCATGACCGAGCGGCAGGTCCAGCTCATCAATGATTTCGAGCCCGACATCATCATGGTGACTCCGAGCTACATGCTGACCCTTCTCGATCAGTTTCGTACCGCCGGGCTGGATGCGCGCGCAAGTTCGCTGAAGATCGGCCTGTTCGGCGCCGAGCCCTGGACCAACGCCATGCGTGCCGAGATCGAGCAGACGGCCGGGATCCAGGCACTGGACCTCTACGGCCTCTCCGAGGTCATCGGCCCTGGCGTCGCCTGCGAGTGTCTCGAGTCGAAGGACGGTCCGCATATCTGGGAAGACCACTTCTATCCCGAGATCGTCGACCCCGCGAGCGGCGCGCCCCTGCCCGACGGGGAGTTCGGCGAGCTGGTATTCACCTCCCTCACCAAGGAAGCGATGCCGGTCATCCGGTACCGCACCCGGGACCTGACCCGGCTTCTGCCGGGTACCGCGCGCCGCATGCGGCGCATGGAAAAAGTCACCGGCCGTTCCGATGACATGATGATCGCCCGCGGCGTCAATGTCTTCCCTACCCAGATCGAGGAGCAGATTCTGCGTTGCGATGGGCTCTCGGCTCATTACGAGATCGAGCTGACACGCGAAGGCCGCCTGGACGAGCTGCGCGTCCGGGTGGAAGCCAAGCCGGGCCACGTTGACGAGTCATCCCGCGCTGCCCAGGCCCGCCTGCTCGTCGGCCATATCAAGGACATGATCGGCGTCACGGTCGCCGTGACCGTCACGGAGTCGGGGGCGCTTCGGCGCTCATCCGGCAAGGCCACGCGCGTGATCGACCGCCGCAACTGCCTCTGATCTTCGCACCGACAGGATCCAGCCCCTCCATGTACGAAATTCGACTCCACGGCCGCGGCGGCCAGGGAACCGTGCTAGCCGCCACGATCCTCGCAGCCGCGGTCATCGACGAGGGCAAGTTCGCCGTCGCCGTGCCGTCCTTTGGCTTCGAGCGGCGTGGCGCCCCGGTGGCGGCTTACCTTCGCATCGACATGCGCGTGATCCGGCGAATGACCAATATCTATCATCCCGACTGCGTCGTGTGCATCGACCCGACGGTGTCCCGCTCGATCGACATCTTCGCCGGCGTCCGCCCCGGCGGCACCCTGGTGCAGGCGACGGGCAGGACGATCGCCGGCCTCACCCTGCCCCCGGGCATTGCAACCCTCGGGCTGTGCGATGCCGTGCCGATCGCGCTCACGACCTTTGGGCGCGCGATCACGAACACGGTCATGCTCGGCGCATTCGCCCGCACCACGGCCATGGTATCGATGGAGGCCCTGGAGCGGGCGCTGCACGAGTCGGAGTTCCGCGACGCCGGCCTCGAGCAGAATATCGGTGCGCTGCGGCGTGGATACGAGGAGACCGTGGTCCATCATCTTTCAGGGGAGGCCGCCGCGTGATCCGCCAGTCACGGCCGTACTTCGACGAGGGGCAGATTCCGGACGATCTCTGTCCGATTGCAACGCGGCCAAATCCGATGTTGGCGGGCGACTGGCGCAGCCTGCGCCCCGTGGTCGACCGCGCGCGTTGTGTCAAGTGCGCCGTTTGCTGGCTTTATTGTCCGGTTCAATGCGTGGTCGAAAATCAGGCCTGGTTCGACATTGACCTCGCAGCCTGCAAGGGGTGCGGCATTTGCGCCTACGAATGTCCTCAACACGCGATCACGATGGTCGCGGAGGAAGACTGATGTCCGCGGCCGCATCGGCGCTCAAGCGTGCGTTCATCGCCTGCGACGGCAATGAAGCGGCGGCGCTCGCGGTCACGCTGGCGCGGGTCGAAATGGTGGCGGTGTATCCGATCACGCCGCAATCATCGCTGGTGGAGCATCTGGCCAAGTTCATCGCAGAGGGCCGATCGCAGGCCGAGATCGTCGATGCGGAGGGCGAGCACAGTGTGCTGTCCGTGCTGCAGGGCGCCGCGCTTGCCGGAGCGCGCACCTTTACCGCGACTTCGGGGCCTGGACTCGCGTTCATGTTCGAGCCCTACCTGCGCACGCCCGGTATGCGCCTCCCCATCGTGATGTCGATCGTCACCCGCGACACGCTGACGCCACAGGGAGTATGGGGCGGTCATCAGGATGCGATGTCGGTGCGCGAGGCGGGCTGGGTGCAGATGTATTGCGAGACGGTGCAGGAAGTGCTCGATACGACCATCATCGCCTATCGCGTCGCCGAGCGGCGGGACGTCATGCTGCCGGTCAACGTCTGCCACGACGGCAACTATCTGTCCTACGGCACGGCGCGCGTCGAGCTGCCCGAGCAGGACACGGTGGACTCCTTCCTCGGACCGCCCGACGTGAACTGGCATGTGGCTCTCGATCCCGCGCGGCCGATGGCCGTCGACCCCCTGACCGGCGGACCCGGCGGGACGGGACCTGCGATGTTCGTGCGGTATCGCCGCGGTCAGTGCGCCGGCATGCGCCGCGCGCTCGATGCCATCCGCGAAGCGCACGAGGACTGGGGCCGGCTCACCGGCCGCTACCATGCGCCCCTGATCGAGCGCTACCGGATGGACGATGCGCAGTACGCCATTGTGACGCTCGGCTCGATGACAGGCGCCGCCAAGGACGCCGTCGACGAGGCGCGAGATCGCGGCCGGCCCGTCGGTCTGGTGAAAGTCAAGACTTTCCGGCCCTTTCCGGCCGCCGAGGTGGCCGAGGCGCTGCGGGACCTCGATGCCTTCGGAGTGGTCGACCGTTCGGTCGACTTTGCATGGAGCTGCGGGCCGCTTTACCGCGAGATTGCGACCGCGCTGCAGGTGACGCCGATGGCGCCCCTCTCGCAGTCGTTCATCGGTGGCCTGGCCGGCGCCGACCTCACCGTCGAGCACTTCGGACAGGTCATCGAGACGGTCGATCACCTGCGCGGCACGACGGGCGCGAGGGACACGGTATGGCTGAACGCGCAAGACTGATCGCGCGGAGATCGTCATGATGGAACGCGCCGACTACCTCATCGCCGGGGCCAGCCACGCCGCGCTTGCGGCCGTGCACGCCATCCGTCAGGCCGATCCCAACGGCTCGCTGACCGTGGTCGGACGCGATCGGTCGCCACCTTACTCCCCCACCGTGCTGCCCTACGTCGTCTCGGGCCGCTCGGATGCCGGGCGAGTCTTCCTCCGCGACCCAGCGTACTTTGCGCTCGCGCGGTGCAACTATCGTTGCGGGCACGGGCTCGCACGGGTCGAGCCGGACAGCCGGATCGCGCAACTCACGGACGGCAGCCGGCTGCAGTTCGGCAGGCTGCTGCTCGCGACCGGTGCCCGGCCGGTGATCCCCTCCATCCCGGGACTCGACGCCGCACCCTATCACGTGCTGCGCACCCTCGACGATGCGATCGGCTTGCGCGCCGAGCTCGTCCGGGCTCGACACGCGATCGTGCTCGGCGCCGGTCTGGTCGGCATGCATGCGGCGGAAAGCCTTGCCCGCGCCGGCGTGCGCGTCACGATCGTCGAGCTGCACGGACAGATTCTGCCGGAATATTTCGATGCCGACGCGGCAGCGATCATCGCCCGGGTATTCGACTGCGCGGGCGTGACGATCCGCACCGGCGCGCGCGCCGTGGCGGTCGAGACCGGGCCACGGGGGCTCGCGCTCGAGGTCGAGGGCGGACCGCCGATTTCCGGTGATCTGCTCCTGGTCAGCGCCGGAGTCACCCCGGCGCTCGAATTCCTGGCCGGCTCGCGGATCGGCTGCGACCGCGGCATCCTGGTCGACTCTTCGATGCACACCGACGTCGAGGATATCTGGGCGGCTGGCGATGTTGCCCAGGCGGCGAGCTTCTACGACTCCCGTCCGGTGCTGAACACCATACTGCCGAACGCGGTCGAGCAGGGCCGCATCGCCGGGATGGCGATGGCGCGCGATCCGGCCCTGCACGCGTACCGTGGAGCCGTGCCGATCAATACCTACAGCTTCTTCGGACGACATGCCGTATCAGTCGGCAGCAGCATCGCGCCACCCGGCGCGGAAGTCGTGGTGCGCAACGACGCACACGCCGAGCGCCACCTCAAGATCATCCTCGATCAGGGGCGGCTGCACGGCCTCTTCGCGATCAACACACCGATCGATCCCGGGGTGATGTGGCAGCTGGTTCGGCGCCGTACCGACTTGAGCGGCCGGCGCGAGCATTTTCTGGCGCGACCGCGCGAGGTCGGGCGCCTGCTGATGGCGAAGCGCTGGCCCTGCTGATACCCGAGGAACGTGCCGTGCCTGCCTACAACACGATCGCATTCCGCGCGGACCGATGCAACGGCTGCGGAAACTGCA
>JAKAZP010000115.1 GCA_021815905.1 Pseudomonadota bacterium
TCCGATGGCAATTCCGGGGGGCCCATGCGTTCCATCACTTTCCGATCGATGAGCTGCCTGCTGACGCTCGCCGCGCTCGCGCCGGCCGTGCGCGCCGCCGACACCCAGCCCCCGACCCAGGGACTGAAGGAGGTCATCGTCACGGCGGAGCGGCGCTCGCAGAACATACAGAACGTGCCGATGTCGATCACCGCGATCACCACCGCGACCATCGCGCAGCAGGCGATCACGGATTTCTTCGACTACGCCAACAAGGTCCCCAATCTGTCCTTCGCCATGCAGGGGGACGGGGTCGCCAACTCGCGCACCATCGCGATCCGCGGCATCTCCGGCGAGAACACCACCGGCTTCTACATCGATGACACGCCGGTGCCGGAATCGCTCGATCCGCGCATCCTCGACATCGCGCGCATCGAGGTGCTGCGCGGACCGCAGGGCACCTTGTACGGGGCCCGGTCCATGGCGGGCACCGTGCGCATCATCACCCAGGCTCCGAACTTCGAGCGCTTCTACGGGCACGCGCAGCTCAACGCGGGCGACACGGTGAACACCGTCCGCGGCAACTATACCGGCGAGGCGGTCGCCAACATTCCCCTGATCAAGGGGCGCGCGGCGCTGCGCGTGTCGGGGTTCTACGACAGTCAGGCCGGCTGGCTCACCCGCAGCTTCTGCACCAACCCCGCCACCGCGGGCGTCACCTGCTTTCCGCAGAGCGGCGGCGCGCTGGTGTCGAAGGTGCACAACGTCGCGGCGATGGACACTTACGGCGGCGCGGCCTCGATCGCCTTCAAGGTGACCGACGACTTCACGATCATGCCCCGCGTCATGATCCAGCGCTCGAGCTACAACGGCTTTCCCATGGCCGATGCGCTGACGGAGCCCGGTCCCATCGGGTATCCGTATCCCGCGGGCTCGCAACCCTTCACGCTCCCGCCCCTGGTCCCGACCAACCTCAATCAGGGCCGGTTCTACAACATTCCGGAGGGCGGCTACGATTACTGGCATCTCTACAGCCTCACCGCGCACTGGAATACGGGCAAAGGCACGCTGGTTTCCTCGACCTCGTACTTCGATCGCAAGGTATTCGAGACCGAGGACCAGACCGACTTCGTGTGGTCGGCGCTGCTGCCCGCGGTCGCGGCGAACCCCGCGTATCCCAGCATCCCGGGCTTTCCCGCCGGCGCGATCAGCCCGACGACGGGCCTCCCGCTGCCCATCGCGAGCTCGATCAGCGAGCTGAAGGACTACCAGGAGTTCGTGCAGGAAGTGCGCTACGTGTCTGCGCTTTCCGGGCCATTCCAATTCGTGACGGGCCTCTATTACTACGATCTGCACGGGGCCATACCCTTTGCCTCCAACTACCCGCCGGCGCTCGCGCCGGGATACGGGGCGGAGCTCAGCGCGGCCGGCATCTGCGGCCTCATCGGGCTCTGCCCGAACCCGAACAATCCCGACGAGATCTTCGGCCAGCAATACCGCACCGACAGCAAGGAGCCGGCAGCCTACGGCCAGGTCTCCTATGAGATCACGCACGCGCTGAAGGCCACCGCGGGGTTGCGCTGGAGCCAGGATGAGACGACCGGCGGGGGCTACCTCGAAGGCACCGTGACGCAGGCTCCGGGCGCTCCCGGCCGCATCATCGATGCAACGGCCACGATCAAGCAGAACTCCGTCACCCCGCTGGTGCAAGTCGACTACCGCTTCAATCCCGATCTCATGGTCTACTCCATGGCGGCCAAGGGCTTCCGGCCGGGCGGCCTCGTGCCTTCCGTGCCGTCCGCGATCTGCGGCGGAATGTTGCCCCCGGGGGTCTCGTTCTCCGATACCCGCAAGTACGGCTCGGACTCCCTCTGGGATTACGAGGTCGGCACCAAGTCGGACTGGCTCGGGCAGCGGCTGCAGGCGAATGCGGACGTGTTCTACATCGACTGGAACAACATCCAGCAGTTCATCCTGCTGCCTTGCGGCTTCCAGTACATCGCCAATGCCGGCGCGGCCGTGAGCAAGGGCGGAGAGATCGAGTTGAGCGCCCGGCCGATCGATCCGCTCGAGGTGTCGGTCGGGATCGGCTACAACAACGCGAAGATCACCCAGACCTCGACCTTCTCGCCGCAGCGGGTGGGGGACCCGGTGTTCAACGTGCCGGACTGGACCGGTAACGCCTCCCTCGCCTGGACTCAGCCGCTGACGATCGGCTGGACCATGGTCGCCAGCATGGACTACTCCTACACCGGCAACCGGCACAGCGCGGACAACCTCGTGAACGTGAGCGGCGTGTTCCAGACGCGATTGCTGCCGCACTACCAGCTGCTCGGCGCGCGGCTCGCGTTCGACCACGGCATCTGGGAGTTCGCGGTGGTTGGCAAGAATCTCACCAACGAGTACGCCGACCTCGGCGACAGCCGCTCGCTCGCGGCCGAGACCCCGGGGCGCCCGCGGCTGCTGATGAATCAACCGCGCACCATCGAGCTTCAGGCGCGAGTATCGTTCTGAGGACCCCGGGGGAGGTCGCAATGTCCATGCGTCCGAGCAGGCGGAGAAGCGTCCCGAGCCGGTGGCTGACGGCGCTGCTGTGCGCGGTGCTCGTGCCCGGGCTGGCGATGGCCGGCCCGCCGCTGCCGAACGAGCCGGCGAGCACCGAGACCCTGCCTTCGGTTCCCGGGCCGCACTGGGTGTGGGTCAACGACATCGCGTTCTTCAACATGCCGGATGGCCGGGCGACGCTCGTCGACGGCGACAAAGGCACCATGCTCGGCATGCTGAGCACGGGCTACGGCTTCACGGGGCTCGTGATCCCGAAGCACGGTGACGTCATCTACTCGCCCGAGTCGTACTACTCGCTCGGCACGCGCGGGGTCCGCACGGACGTCGTATCGCTCTACGATGCGCGGCGGCTGACTCCGCTCGCGGAGATCGCGATTCCCCCGAAGCGGGCCGCGGTCATGCCCATGCGCAGCGCCGCGGCGCTCACGGACGATGACCGATTCCTGCTCATCTATAATTTCACGCCGGCCCAGTCGGTGACGGTCGTGGACACCCGAACCCGACGCTTCGTCGGGGAGATCAATACGCCGGGCTGCGCACTGGTCTATCCAACGGGCAAGCGCAGCTTCTTCTCGATCTGCGCCGATGGCGCGCTGCTGCAGGCGCGCCTCGATGAGGCGGGGCACGCGGCCAGCCTCGCGCGCACGCGGCCGCTGTTCGACCCGCAGAAGGATCCGCTCGCCGAGGAGGGCGTCCGCGAGGGCCACACCTGGTGGTTCACCTCGTTTCACGGCTGGGTGTACCCGCTCGAGCACAGCGCGCAGGGCATGCGGGTCGGGCATCGCTGGTCGCTGTTCACGGCGGCCGAGCGCGCGCAGCACTGGCGCACCGGGGGATTGCAGTACCTCGCCCTCTACCGGCGCACCGGGCGACTCTACGCCATCGTGCACCGGGGGAATCTCGCGAGCCACAAGGATCCCGGCAAGGAGATCTGGGTATACGATCTCGCCACGCGCCGTCGGGTGCAGCGCATTCGCTTGCGGCACAAGGCGGGCTCGATTCTAGTGACTCAGGACGGCAAGCCGCTCCTTTTCACCTGCTTCATGGGCAGCGGCGCCCTGCAGGTCTATGATGCGCGCACCGGCCGGTACCTCCGAACGGTGAGCAGCATCGCCGAGACGCCGACCACCATGGTTCCTCCCTGAGGAGACCGGAGTGTATCCGCTCGATCCCGTCGTCGGTGCGATCGTGCGCGGCAGCTTCGCCCTGCTGTTTGCGACGGCCGGCGCGCACAAGCTGCGCGCCGTGCCGGAATTCACCGGGACGCTGGCCGGTTATCGGATACTCCCGGGTGCATGGGTGTCCCCGGCAGCGCGACTGCTGCCGCTGCTCGAGTGTCTGATCGCGGCGGCGCTGCTGGCCCCACCCGCGAGCGCGGCGGCGAGTCTCGCCGGGGCGGCATTGCTCAGCGGGTACGCGGTCGCGATGGCGCTCAATCTGATGAGAGGCCGCCGTCAGCTCGACTGCGGCTGTCTCGGCCCGCGCGGCGGGGTCATCTCTCCCGCGCTCGTCCTTCGGAATCTGCTGCTGGCGCTGATCCTGGGCGCAGCCGGCGGACTCAGATCGAGCAGCCGCTCCATGGACTGGCTCGATGTCGGCACCGTGCTCGTCGCCGTGTGCGCGGCGGCACTCCTTTATGCGGCGGCCAACGGGCTGCTCGCGGTGGCCACCCGTCACGCTCCCCAGAGAGGTTAGGCCTTCGATGGTGCATGCTCTGCTCGTTTCCAACCTCGTGCTCTGGGGCGCGGTGCTCGCCCTGACGGTGGTCGTGCTCGCCCTGGTGCGCCAGCTCGGCATTCTGCACGAGCGGATCGCGCCGGCCGGCGCGCTGCTCCTCGAGCGGGGGCTCAAGGTCGGGGAGGCCGCCCCCGTGGTCGCGGTCAGCGACCTCGACGGTCAGAGCCGCTCGATCGGCGCGGCCTCCGCCGATGGGCGCAGCACGCTGCTCGTGTTCGTCTCGCCCACCTGCCCGGTCTGCAAGGCGTTGCTTCCGGTCGTGAAGGCGAGCCGTCGCAGCGAGCGGCAGTGGCTCGAGGTCATCCTCGCCAGCGACGGCGCGGAAGAGGAGCAACGACGGTTCATCGCCGCGCACGGTCTCGGTGAGATTCCCTACGTGCTCTCCGCTCCGCTCGGAATGGCGTATCAGGTCGCCCGGCTGCCGTTTGCCGCGGTCATCGATTCGGGAGGAATCCTGCGGGCGAGGGGCCTCATCAATTCCCGCGAGCACCTCGAGAGCCTGTTCGAGGCGCAGCGCCGCGGTGTCGCCTCGCTGCAGCAGTACTTCGAAAGCCGCGCGGATTCGCGCGCCGCCTGAGGAGGTTGGTGGATGAGCTGGCTCGATTCTCTGTGTGAACGGTCCGCCCGTCAGCTCGCGCGCCGGCTTTCCCGGCGCAGCGTGCTCGGTAATCTCGGCGCGGTGCTGGTCGGGGCCTCCCTGGTGCCGCTGCTGCCGATCGCGCGCGGGGCTCAGGCGGGGAGCCCCTCCGGGAGTCCCAAGGCCGATCCGGGCGATCCGACCCAGTGTGATTACTGGCGGTACTGCGCGATCGACGGGTTTCTCTGCAGCTGCTGCGGAGGCTCCCAGCACTCCTGTCCGCCGGGCACGCAGCCCTCGCCGACGACCTGGATCGGGACCTGCCGCAACCCGGCCGACGGCCGCGACTACATCGTTTCCTACAATGACTGTTGCGGCAAGAGCAGCTGTGGGCGCTGTCTCTGCAATCGCAACGAAGGCGACAAGCCGCTGTACGTTCCGTTCCGCTCGAACGATTACGACTGGTGCGCGGGGGCGCAGGCGGGCATTCCCTACAACTGCTCGATCTCGCGCATCATCGGGGTCCCCAAGTGAGGGGCTCCGCCTGCGGCAAGCGCAGGAAGGCCTTCCCGCTTCTCGCCCTGTCGATGCTTGCGGTGCTCGCGGGGCTTGCTTGCGCGGCGGCGGCCGATCCGCACACCCACTACATGCTCGACTGCATGGGCTGTCATCGGGCTGACGGCGAAGGGGTGCCGGGGAAGGTGCCCGACATGCGCAACTCCCTCGTTCCGCTGTCGCTGTCCCCGGCCGGGCGGCGCTTTCTCATCCAGGTTCCCGGAGACGCACAGGCGCCTCTCTCCGACGTCGAGCTGGCCGCGCTTCTGAACTGGATGGTGCATCACCTGAGCGCCGTCGCGGCGCCGAGGCACCTGCGGCCATTCACGGCGAAGGAGGTCGCGAGGTATCGCAAGACCCCGCTCATCGATGTCTCAGCGAGCGGTGCGCCCGCGGGGCTCGTCTCGAGGCGTAACCCGAGCAGCCGATGAGCCGGCTCCCGGCGCGCCGGGCGGCGCATCTGCTCCCGCTGCTCGCACTCGCCTGGGGTCACGCGGTGGACGGCCGGCCGATCGCGCCATCCGCCCCTGCGCGCGCGGCGAGCGCCGCGCGTCCGGCACCCTCGCAGTCCGGGCCCGGACAAGGGCTGACCTCGGGGCCTGATCCGGGCGGCACCTATTTCTCGCCGTTGCGGCAGATCAACCGTGGCACCGTCTCCCGGCTCGGCTTTGCCTGGCAGCATCACCTCGGCACCTCGAGAGGACTCGAGGCGAGCCCGGTCGTGATCGACGGCGTCCTGTATGCCGTCGGCAATTATGGACGCGTGTACGCGCTCGATGCCGCGACGGGCGCGAAGCTCTGGACGTTCATCCCGAAGGTCGACATGCGCTATGCGCGCTACGCCTGCTGCGACGTGGTCAATCGCGGCCTCGCGGTGCGCGCGGGCCGTGTCTATGTCGGCTCGCTGGATGGCTACCTGTATTCGCTCGATGCGCGCACGGGCAAGGTGCTCTGGCGGGCGGACACCTTCATCGACCGGGCCCAAGGGCTGCCCTACACCCTGACCGGCGCGCCCGTCGTTGCCGGGCGCGTCGTGGTGATCGGCAACGGCGGCGCGGATTTCGAGGGAGTCCGCGGCTATGTGTCGGCCTTCGATCTCGCGACCGGGCGGCTCGCGTGGCGGTTCTTCACCGTGCCGCGCAATCCCGCGCTCGGGCCACAGGATCAACCGCACCTCGTTGCCGCCGCGAAGAGCTGGGATTACCGGCCCGGCGAGCGCTGGCAGGCGGGCGGGGCGGCCGTGTGGGACGGCCTCAGTTACGACGCGCGCGACGGTCTCGTCATCTTCGGAACGGCCAATGCCGCGCCCTATGACCGCGAGAAGGGGCACGATGCGGGAGATGAGCTCTATGCCTGCTCGATCGTGGCGGTGCATGCCGGCACGGGGCGCCTCGCCTGGTACTACCAGGAGGTACCGGGCGACCGGTGGGACCTCGATGCGACGCAGCCCCTCGTTCTCACCACCTTGCCGCTCGGCGGGCGGCGGCGGCACGTGGTGTTGCAGGCCGCGAAGGATGGTTTCTTCTACGTGCTCGACGCCCGCACGGGGCGGGTGCTGTCGGCCCGGAATTTCAGCTACGTGAACTGGACGAAGGGGCTCGACCCGACCAACTGGCGACCGATTCCCAATCCGGCGGCGAATTACCACACCGGCCCGGCGCTGGTGTGGCCGTCGGCCGCCGGAGCGCACTCCTGGCAGCCCATGTCGTTCGATCGAACGACTGGGCTCGTTTACATTCCCGTGATCGAAATGCCCAACGTGTGGATCAATCTCGCTCCCACTCCGGCCCGGTACCAGGACGGATGGTTCACCACCGCGGGGATCTTTCCGCAGGACTACCGTCCCCGCAGCCTGGTCAGCCTGTTCGGACCGTTGCCGCCCCTCGCAGCCCTCGAGCGGCGCGATCCGGGACCGACCCGCGCGCGGGGCGTGCTGGTCGCGTGGGACCCGGTGCATCAACGCCGGGTCTGGCAGGCGCCGGGCGCTTCGGTCTGGGACGGCGGTGTCATGTCGAGCGCCGGCGGCCTGGTGTTCCAGGGGGATGCGCGCGGGCGGCTCAACGTGTACGCGGCCGGCAGCGGAGCGCTGCTACGCTCGATTTCCGTCGGAACGTCGATCATGGCGGCGCCGGTCGCCTATCGGGTGCGCGGCGTGGAATACATCGCCTTCATGGCCGGCTTCGGCGGAGCCGACGGCTTCGAGTTCGATCCCTCGACCGCCGCCTACCGCTATGGCAATGCGGGCCGCATCATCGCGCTCCGTCTGGGTGGAGGTCCGGTGCCGAAGCCGCCCCGCCGGGTTCAGACTCCGTTGCCGCGTCCGGCGGGCCCGCCGGGGTCCGCCGCCGAGGTC
>JAKAZP010000116.1 GCA_021815905.1 Pseudomonadota bacterium
CAGCGCATCGCACAGGGCACGCGCGGGTGTGCGGCTGGCGCGATCGGTCACCAGCTCCATGCCGATCATCAGCCCCTTGCCCCGCACCTCGCCGATGCACTCGAAGCGCCCTGCGAGCCCGCGCAGGCGCTCGATGAAGTAAGCGCCGACGGCGGCGGCATTGGCGGCATATTCGCGCTCGACCAGATCGAGGGTCGCGAGCGCCGCCGCGCAGCACAACGGGTTGCCGCCGAAGGTGTTGCCGTGGGCGCCGCGCTTCCACTTCTCCATCAACGGGCGGCGGGCAATGACCAGGCCCATGGGCAGTCCCGACGCGAGTCCCTTTGCGAGCGTCATGATGTCCGGCGACACCCCCCAATGCTGGCTGGCAAACATCCGGCCGCTGCGCCCCACGCCGCACTGCACCTCGTCGAAGATCAGCAGGATCCCGTGCCGGTCGCACAGCGCACGCAGGCCGGGAAGGAAGCTGTCAGGTGGCACGAGATAGCCGCCCTCGCCCTGGATGGGTTCGACCAGGATCGCCGCCACTTCTGCAGGCGGCAGGTTGCTCTGGAAGAGCACGTTCTCGATGTACTCGAGCACCGCCTGGCCCTGGTCGGCTCCGGTGAACAGCGGCCGATAGGGGTTGGGATAGGGCACGTGCGTCACCCCGGGCATGGTGGGGAAGAAACCTGCCTGCTGGGTGTACTTGCTCGAGGTGAAGGCGAGGGACCCCATGGTGCGGCCGTGGAACCCTCCGAGAAAGCCGATGAACCGCGGACGGCCGGTGACGTAACGCGCGAGTTTCAGGGCGCCTTCGACCGACTCGGTGCCGCTCTGGCACATCAGCACCTGCACCGGCTCGCGCATGGGATCCAGCGCGTTGATCTTCTCCGCGACCCGCGTCATGCGCTCGTGCCAGTAGTCCGAGGAGATGTGCAGAAAATCGTCGGCCGCCTCCTTGATCGCCTGCACCACCTGCGGGTGGGCATGGCCGGTGCTGCACACCCCGATGCCGCTCATGAAGTCGAGGTAGCGGTTGCCGTCCACGTCCCAGACTTCCGCGCCGCGACCCCTCGCCATCACGAAGGGATAATCGCGCGGGTAGGAAGGCGTCGTGACCGGGCGGTCGCGCTCGATGAGCGCCTGGGCCTTCGGGCCCGGAAGCGGAGTACGGATGCGTGGGGACATGGCGGTGACTCGGGTGAGGGGGTCAGGGGGTGGCGGGCAGGCGGATGCGCACGGGGCGGTCCTGCGCCTCGCGCGTGCTCGCCTCGAGCGAGCGCAGCGCGCGCAGCTCCGCGGCCTCGGGCGCGGGCAGCGTCTCGATGCGGGCGGCGATCTTGAGCGGCCAGCCGGTCGCCGCCCGCGCGGCTTCGACGCTGGTGCCGGGGTAGAGCGCGGTCAGGGAGAGCTCGTCGGTGTCGGGATCCGGTCGCAGCACGCCAAAGTCGGTGATCACGGCGCGCGGACCTGAGCCCGGCGAGCCGGTGGCGGCGCGTGCGCCCGAGCCTTCGAGGTAACCGCAGGAGGTGCGAAAGTCGAGGCGCGGCACGAAGCTGCGCGGAGTCTGCTTCATGATGATGAGCACCTCGCGCGCGAAGCTTGCGATCTCGGGGGCGCCGCCCGCGCCCGGCAGGCGCACTTTCGGTCTCGCGTAGTCTCCGATCACCGTGCTGTTGAGGTTTGCATGGCGATCGATCTGCGCGGCGCCGAGAAAGCCGAGGTCGACGCGGCCGCGCTGCAGATAGTGCGCGAAGATCTCCGGCAGCGGCACCACCGCGGTCGCCGTCTCCGCGAGCTCGCCATCGCCGATCGAAAGCGGCAGCACGGTGGGCCGGGTTCCGACCGTGCCGGATTCGTAGATCAGCACCAGGTCGGGTGCGTGCGTCATGCGCGCCAGGTTGCACGCGGCGCTCGGCAGGCCGATGCCGACGAAGCACACCGCGCCGTTCGGAAGCTGTCGGGCCGCGGTGACCGTCATGATCTCGTCCGGCGTGTAGTCGCGGGCGCTTGCGCTCATGCGGCAACCCCCAGCGCGCGCAGGTGCTGCGCGTGATCGGGTACACCGAGCACGTACCGCTCCATCCACGCCGTGAAGGCGCTGCGCTCACGCGCGATCCCGTCCCATGCGAGGTAGAAGCGATTGTCCCGCGGGTAGTAGCCGTGCGCGTAGGACGGCCAGGCGCCGCCCGGCACGATGCTCGCCGCCGTGATCAGCCACGACGGCAGCACCACGGAGTTCAGGTCGGCATCGAGCCGCGCCACCTGCTCCTCGACCGTGATCAAGAGGCGCTCCGCCGCCATCGCGGCTTCCTTCGCCGCCCCGACGATGCCTCGCAGCAGCACGTTGCCGGCGGTATCGATCTGCTGCCCGTGCAGGATCGTGACCTCGGGACGGACGGCCGGCACTGCCGTGAGCGGGCGCCCGGTGAAGGGGCACGCGAGCGCGCGGCGGCTCGAGGATGACACCCGATCGAGATCGGTGTCGGCGTGATGGGGCATCAGCGCGCAGGTCATGCCGCCCGCGCCCGCCTGGTAGGCGAGGGCGAGCTCCGCGTGCGTGTACTCGGTGAGCGCGAGCGGCTGCGGCCAGCCGTGCTCGACCGCATCGCGCAGGCGATGGAGCGAGCCGACGCCGGGATTGCCGCCCCAGGAGAACGTGAGCCGTGAAGCACAGCCCATGCCGATCAGCTGGTCGTAGATCAGATCGGGGGTCATGCGGATCAGATGCAGATCGCGCCGTCCCTGGCGCACGATCTCGTGTCCGGCGGCGAACGGAATGAGATGGGTGAATCCCTCGAGCGCCACGCGCGCACCGTCGCGCACATGCGCCGCAATCGCCTCCTTCAGCGTTAGCAGCTGCACGGATCCCTACTCGACCACGGTCTGCGACTGCTCGCGCAGGTACTGCGGCAGGTAATAGAAGGACGCAATGGCCTTGCCGGTCGTACCCGAGCCTTTCCATCCGGCGAAGGGCTGATAACCTGGCCACGCGCCGGTCGTCGCGCCCTGCGGGCGGTTCGCGTAGGTGACGCCCGCCTCGATGTGCTCCTGGAACCAGGGCACCTCGTCGCTCGCCCCGTAGAAACCGGCTGTCAGCCCGAGGGGCGAGGTGTTGGCCAGCTCCATGGCCTCGTCCCTCGAGCCCACGCGGTGGAGCATGAGGATCGGGAGAAACATCTCCTTCTGCCACAGCGGATGTGAAAGTGGCGCCTCGGCGAGCGTTGGGGACACGAACAAGCCGCGTGCCAGCGCGCCGTCCTTCAGCCGCGCCCCGCCCGCGAGCACCCGGGCGCCGCCCTCGCGCAGCTCGGTCACGTAGCGGGCGAAATCCTCGTACCCGGACTGCGTCGCCACCGGGCCCAGCCAGTTCCCGCGGGCCGCCGGATCTCCGATGGCGAGCGAGCGGAGCGCTCCCAGGAGCTTCGCGACGAGCGGCTCCGCGACCTGGCGGTCCACATACAGCCGCGAGAGCGCCGAGCACTTCTGGCCTCCCATGCCGAAGGCGGAGCGCAGAATGCCGCTCGCCGCGCGATCGAGATCGGCGCCGGCGGTCACGATGCAGGCGTTCTTGCCGCCCATCTCCGCGATGCAGGGCCTCGGGTAGGCGCCGCCCCCCTGGAGCTTCACCGCGATCTGCCGGCCGACCTCGAAGGAGCCCGTGAAAGTCACTCCGGCCGTGAGCGGATGCTCGACGAGCGTCGCGCCGAGCGCGCCACTCGAGCCGGAAAGATAGTTGAACACGCCCGGCGGAATTTCAGCGTCCCGGATGCAGTCGGCCAGCAGCCGTCCTGCCCAGGGGGTTGCCGCGGCGCCCTTGAGCACGACGGTGTTGCCGGTGACGAGCGCCGCGGCGACCGGGCCGGCGGCGAGCGCAATGGGGAAGTTGAAGGGCGTGATCACCACCCAGGCGCCGTAGGGCTTCAGTACGCTGCGGTTGTGCGAGGCGTGGCTCTTGAGCGGATCATCGGGCAGTGTCCGCTCGAAGGCGCCGGCGCGCTCGAAGTCATCGCAATACGTCTGGAAGAAGTCCGCCGCCTCCTGTGCTTCCCCGAGCGCTTCCATGCGGTTCTTTCCGACCTCGAGGGTGAGGGCTGCGGCGATGTCGTAGACGCGCTCGCCGATCAGCTCGCCGACCCGACGCAGCAGGCGCGCGCGCACCCGTGCCGGGGTGCGCTTCCAGCCGGGGAACGAGTGATGGGCTGCGGTGAGCGCCGCGTCGGCTTCTGCGGCGCCGGCCGCCGCGAAGCGGCCGAGCAGCTGCGCCTGATCGGCCGGATTGCGTTTCTCGAGCAGCTGAGGGCCCGGGCGGTCGGAGCCGGCGATGTAGAGCGGAAAGGACCCGCCGAGCTGTCCGAGGACGCGCTTCATCGCCGCCTCGAAGCGGGTATGCAGCTCCTCGGGCGGATCGAACATGGTGGCGTAGGTGAGCTTGAAGGTCATGCGCGGTGCTCCGCGGTTAAACTCGAGGTCAGATCGCCCAGCAGCTCATCGAGCAGCGCGAGCGCCTCGGCGAGCTCGCGCTCGCTGATCACGAGCGGCGGGGCGAGTAGCAGAAGGTTGCCGCGCGCGGCGAAGGAGACGCCTCTGGCCATGGCCCGTTCCAGCAGCCGCACGAGGGAGCGGTGCAGCTGCGGCCAGGGCGCGAGCGGCTCACGCGTCACGCGCTCTCTCACCAGCTCGACCACGGCGAAGAGTCCATGTCCCCCGCGCACCTCGCCGATGACCGCATGTCGATCTTGCATGCGCTGGAGCTCCTCGAACATCTCGGCGCCGAGGCGGCGCGAGCGCTCGATCAGCGCCTCCTCGCGATAGCTCTCGATGGCCGCCACGCCGGCGGCGCAGGCGAGCGGGTGGCCGCAATAGGTGAGGCCGGTCATGAGCATCTGCGGCTCGAGGGCGCGCGCGAGCTCGGCGCTGAGCACCACGGCCCCGAGCGGCAGATGCGCACCGGTGAGACCCTTGGCGAGCGTCATCACGTCGGGGCGCGATTCGGCTCCGTAGCGCTGCCAGGCAAACCACTCGCCGCAGCGGCCGAAGGCGCTCATCACTTCGTCGGCGATCAGCGAGATGCCCGAGGCGCGGGTGGCGGTGCGCAGCGCCGGCCAGAACTCATCGGGCGCGACGATGCCGTTCGTGCCCGCGTTCGGCTCCATCATCACCGCCGCGACCTCGCGCGCGCCGAGCTCCCCGATCGCCTGCTCGATGCGGCGCACCGCGGCGGCCGCGCATTCCGGTGCGCTCGATGTGCCGAAGGGACAGCGGTAGGCGTAGGGAGGCGGCACGCGCCGCACGCGAAACGCTTCAGGCTCGACTTGCGCCGCCGTGCGGGCATCTCCCGAGAGCGCCATCGCGGCGTAGCTCGCCCCGTGGTAGGAGCGCTCGCGCGTGATCACCCAGCCGCGCGGCTTGGCACTCGCCGCGCGCGCGAACTTGAGCGCATGCTCATTGGCATCCGCGCCGCCCAGGGTGAAAAAGACGCGTCCGCCCGGGTAGCCTGCCTCATCGAGCAGCAGCGATGCCAGCCGGGCACGGGGCTCGGCGCCCCAGGCACTGGTCACGAAGCACAGCTGCTCGGCCTGGGCGCGGATCGCGGCGATGACGCGCGGATGCTGATGGCCGAGATTCGAGCACTCGGCGAGGCTCGACATGTCGAGGATCGCGCGTCCGTCGGCGGTGAACAGCCGCGCGCCTTCGCCGCCGATCACGGTCGGCGCATTCCATTCACTCTGAATGCACCAACTGTGCAGCACCGTTTCACGCTCGGGAGGGCGGTCTGCCGCCTGCGATGATTGCCGGGCCATGACGCTATTACGGCTCAGGTATCCCGCTCGCGCAACGGCGACCGCTGCACGGTGCGCACCGCCAGGTAGTAGAGCGGACTCACCACGGCGATGCCCGCCACCCAGGAGAGGTCGACCCCCCCGAGCGCCCGCGCCAGGGGGCCGGTGTAGAAGTCGGCCGCGATGAACGGGACCTGCACCAGGATGCCCACCAGGTAGCACCCGAGCGCCGTCACGTTGTAATGGCCGTAGATGCCACCGTCCGCGGCGAAAAACGAGGGCACGTGGTAGTCGCCATACCGGATCAGGTAGTAGTCGATGAGATTCACGGCCGTCCAGGGTACCAGCAGGTAAAGGAGCAGCTCGTTGAATTCGCTGTAGAGGGACAGGAAATTCGAGGCGCCGGCGATGCTGATGAGGAGCGCCAGGAGGAAGATCGCCGAGGCAAGCACGATGCGCGAGCGATGGGTCATGCGCCGGCGGGGGGCGAGTGTGTGCCCCAGCGTGATGACCGCCAGAGAGCCTCCGTAGAGACAGATGGCCCCTGCGACCGCGACACCGGGGGCGAGCAGCAGCGTAATCCACCAGCTCACGGGTCCGACCAGGTGTGCGATTGCGGTGATCACGTTTCCGTCCGTGACCGCGGGCCCGATCATCGCTCCCAGGACCATCGGCAGCACGCCCCCGAGCGCCGTGCCCCAATAGCAGGCCCAGAACGCCTGGCGCGGCCCGGAGTCCGGCGGCAGATAGCGCGAGTAGTCGGACACATAAGGCGCATAGCCGAGCTGCCACAGTGCGCCCATGGAGACCATCTTGAAGAATCCGACCGCCGAGAAGGAGCCCTGGGTGAAGAAGTGTGCCGGGAGCGGCGTGATGAACAACAGCCAGAGAAAGCACAACAGCAGCGCGCTGCCGGAGACGTAAGTCATCATGCGCGTGCAGAAGTGGATCAGATCGTGGCCCCAGATCGCGCCCGCGAGACTCAGCGCCGCGATGCCGACGATCGCCGCCCGGGGGGCGAGGGCGGGAAGAATGAGGTGCAGGGACTGTCCGCCCGTCACGAATGCGGTGCCCGCATATCCCAGGTACATGAAGGCCACCAGCACGACCACGAATCCGGCCCCCCGCGCGCCGAACTGGCCGCGGCTCTGGACCATCTGCGGCACCCC
Organism: Pseudomonadota bacterium; assembly: GCA_021815905.1. The sequence goes on from JAKAZP010000116.1 coordinate 6,935, forward strand.
GAGCCGCGGACCCTGAGCCGCATGCAGCGCCATGAAGACCGTGCCGGTGAGGTTCCCCAAGAGGATGGCGATCACCGCGGCGAGAAAGGACTGATGGAAGATCGTGGTCGCGAGAGCTCCCGTGACCACGGTGAGGACGTTGAGGTTCGCGCCGAACCACAGCGTGAACAGCTGACCGGCCGTGCCGTGCCGCTCATCGAGCGGAATCTGATGGATCGTGTGCTGCTCGATCAAGATGGCCCGCCAGGACGGATATCGCTGCAGACGCGAGCCAACGACTCTAACATACGCCGGACGGGCTACCGAGCGAGCCCGTGACCGACTGGTGCGGGAGAATCCATGCCTCGATTTCCGGACTTTGAGCTCACCGAAGCGCAACGGCGCGAGGCGGTGTTCGGCCATCGCTATGAGCGGCCCGGCATGGGTGGCGGACGGGGCGAGATCTGGTGCTACACGGATTCGATCGCGTACCCGCCCGGAGCGAATGTGCGTCTGTACATATGCTCCAGCGTCGAGCGATGCCGGCTCAAGATCGTGCGCGATGGCGCCAGCGCGCATCCGGTGCTCGAGCGGGAAGTCGGTGGCGCCCGCTGGCAGGACACGCCCGAGCAGTGCTCCGTGACCGGGTGCGGCTGGAGGCCGTCGCTCGAGTTCCGGGTCGAAGAGGATTGGCCTTCCGGAGCCTATCGCATCACGCTCACGGCGCAGGGCGCCGGGGGCGAGCTCAGCGCCCATCATCTTTTCATCGTGCGCCCGCTCCCGGGCGCAAAAGCGCATCGCATCCTGCAGGTGGCGG